>JALSPK010000125.1 GCA_026986005.1 Saprospiraceae bacterium | reverse complement strand
AGAAGTTTTCAGTTTTTCCCGGTGATAAGTATTGTATTGGCTACATCATCAACAAAAAGGAGAAGTACGGGAAGAGTATTATATCATACTGCCGGGACAGATTTTGTCGCAAATAAATTTAAAATATCTTTTAGAGTATCCAGTTTATATTTATAAAAACGAACCATTTTAAATATATCTTGTTACATTTGCACCATCAAAAAACAATATCAATGAAAGCATTTAATCTAATAGATACAGTAGGCAACACTCCATTAGTTAAACTACAAAAAATAAATCCTTATCCACATATAGACATTTATGTAAAACTAGAATTTTTTAATCCTAGTGGTTCTGTAAAGGATCGAATTGTAAAACATATAATTGAAGATGCTGAAAGGAAAGGATTATTAAAACCCGGAGGTACTATCGTAGAAAATACTTCTGGTAATACCGGTGCCGCTGTTGCTATGACAGCAGCATTAAAAGGGTACAAAGCTATACTGACCATGCCCGACAAGGTAAGTATTGAAAAGCAAAATGCACTAAAAGCTTTTGGGGCAGAAATAGTGGTTACACCTACTTCTGCTGCACCTGATTCCCCGGATCACTATGTCAATACAGCTAAAAGGCTGGCAAAAGAGATCCCTAATAGTTTTAGGTTAGACCAATATGACTCTCCCAAAAACCCTGAAGCCCATTATTTGTCAACCGGTCCTGAAATTTGGGAGCAAACAGATGGTAAAGTAACTCATTTTGTTGCTTCCGGGAGTACTGGAGGCACTATTAGTGGAGTAGGGAAGTATTTGAAAGAGCAAAATCCTAATATCAAAGTTATAATGCCTGACCCCATTGGTTCCATATATTTTGAATACTTCAAAACAGGCATAATAAATACCGAAGGTAGCTGCTCTTATCAAGTCGAAGGTATTGGCGAAGATCATATTGCTAAAGCTATGGATTTTTCGATAGTTGATGAAATGTATCAATTCGATGACAAAATAGCCTTTGATATGGCTAGGAGATTGGCTAGAGAAGAAGGAATTTTTGGAGGAGGAACAGGTGGTGTAAATGTATGGGGTGCTTTGGAACTAGCCAAATCACTACAAGAGCCTGCTGTGATAGTCACGGTTATTCCTGATAATGGAGCAAAATATTTAAGTAAATTTTACAATGACGAATGGATGAAAGACTGGGGTTTCAGCAAATAATAAATACAAATCCTCAGATAATATGACTTACAAATTAAAATCAATCAAAACAATGAAATTTTCAACCAAAGCAATACACAAAGGACAAGAAGCAGATCAATCAACGGGAGCAGTAATACCTCCAATATATATGACATCTACTTACAAGCAAGAATGGCCCAACCAACACAAAGGCTATGATTACACTAGAGCCGGCAACCCTAATTTTACAAATTTGGAGCAAACTCTTGCTTCGCTGGAGGAAGGAAAATATGCCACTGTTTTCTCATCCGGACTTGGTGCTACAACTGCGTTGATTTCGACATTGGATTCAGGAGATACTGTAGTCGCGGGACAAGATCTATATGGAGGCACCTTTAGGCTGCTCAATAGCATTTTTAAATCTTATGGAATAAAACTTGAATTGATAAATACTCTGGATTTGGATGAAGTAGAAAATGCTTTGGCCAACAAGCCCAAACTGATAATTTTAGAATCACCTACCAACCCTCTATTGAGAATTTCAGATATTCCTGCAATTATCAAAATAGCAAAAAAACACAATGTAATGACGGCTGTGGACAATACATTTGCAACACCTTATTTTCAAAATCCACTTACTTGGGGGGTTGATGTAGTCCTTCACAGTACAACAAAATATATAGGAGGGCATTCCGATGTGGTGGGTGGTACACTTATAACAAACGACCTTGAATATGATACAAAATTCAAGTTCAACAGAATGTCAATTGGTCTTAATCCTAGTCCTTTTGATGCATGGCTACTTACCAGAGGGGTCAAAACTTTGGCGATAAGAATGGAACAACATGCTAAAAGTGCCATGGAAGTTGCCAAATACCTTGAAGTCCACCCAAAAGTGAAAACTGTATTTTATCCCGGATTAGAATCCCATCCTCAACACACCATTGCATCAAGACAAATGAGAGGTTTTGGAGGAATAGTATCTGTTGAATTTGATTTGACTCTAGAACAAACCAAAAAATTAATTTCTTCTTTCAATATATTTACTTTAGCAGAAAGTCTTGGGGGAGTGGAATCTCTTGTCGATCATCCGGCTAGCATGACCCATGCCTCTATACCTAGGGAAGAAAGAATAAAGAACGGATTAAATGATGGTCTAGTTAGATTTTCCGTAGGTATTGAACATATTGATGATATAATCAAAGACATTGAACAGCAACTGAAGTTAGTATAATAACTATCTATACATATTCTTGTTAAGAAATTAAAATCAAAAAGGGTGTCTTACATATAATATTAAGGCATATATATATATGTATGAAAATATCAAAGGAAAAGTTTTGATAAGCAGAGTAAAAGGCAGTGGCAATAGCTATCTTTATTTTAAAGAATATGGAGCAATTGAATATAACCGATTAATTGTTGTGAACACAGTCGCCCTTATTTAATGATAACTATCTTTTGGGCAATCACCTTATCCTGCGTTTTGAACTTAATCAAATATGCACCGCCCTTAAGGCCTGATACTTTCAATCTTTTCTTATTGTCAACACCATTAAAACTTTTGATTTTAATTCCATCCAATGTCAACAAATCTATATTTATACTATTCAATCTATTATTGCCCCACCTAACTGAAATAAAATCTTTTGCAGGATTAGGATACACTTCAAACCCGGTACTAGCGGCAGAGTTTGCCACTTTCGAACTCTCAGGGCAAAGCACAAAATCATAAAAATCATTCAATGTAGTATTTACCATACTATCTAGCCAAGGCAGACTACTATCCTTCAAAAAGCCACCATGCCCTCCACCATCAACACTAATAAATGAACTGTGTATATTTTCTTCCAAGGCTTTTTTATGTACCAGACTGCTACCGTATAGTTTAAATACGGGAATATTCAACAACTTAATATCCCCTGCACCATAAGGGACAACATCATCATTTGTTCCGTGTATACTTACCACAATTGGCTCTCCTTCATCAATATAATCCAAATCAGCCATTGCTCCAAGCATATTTGCAACCCCTACAACTTTATAATCATAATTTTCAGCAAACTCTAGCGTTGATTTTCCCTCGTATCCACCATTATCCTCAAGTATTGGTCTCATCCAATCCTTGAGATCTACACTATCTTTTTCATTTAGATAAGCTACACTCAATGCTGTAATAGCTCCGGAAGATGCTCCTCCCACAAAAACATAATCAGAATTAATCTTCCATCTATTGTCGTTGTCAGCATCCCATTTTAGATATTTTACCGCTGCAATCATATCCTCCCGAGCTTTCAATCCTATATCTAATATGACTGTTGAATCAGGGAGCTTGAATGCATCAAATAGTCTATAATCTATCGCAGCACAAACATAGCCCCTTGAAGCAAACATTTCACATATTGGTTTCACATCTTCTTTATCTCCCTTGATATAAGCTCCCCCAAAAGCGAGTACTAGAGCAGGTCGATAGGTTGAAGTATCATTGACCGGTTCATATACGTGCATATAGAGTTCTTTAAATATTCCTCCGGGAGTAGTGTTTTCACCAAACTTGACTGTATCAGCCAATTTTACTTCAAACAAACTATCTTTTAGCAATCCTGCTTCACAATTTATCCATTGACCGGAGATGCTTATTGTAGTAAAAATAGAAATCACTACTACTATTGACCATTTCTTCATATTCTTCATTTATTAACTAATGTTTACAAGAAAACAGATAATATTAAATTTGATATGTTTCATCGCATCCATTAAAGATTAATCTGACAGCACTATTTCGCATATATGCTGTTCGTGTTTAGTTTCAAGGACGCCTTTTAATAAATCCAAAAAATATTTGTGCGACTCAAGCTTTTGATAATTTAAATAATCTGCTTCGCTTATCCAAAATTCAGTTAACCAGTACAATTTTGAATTCTCCTTATCTTTGAATAGCGAATAACTATCCAAACCAGCGGGTGCAGCATTCATCTTCTGTTCGAGTTTTATCATCTCTACAAAAGTCTTCGCTTCACTCCGGATAACACAGTATTTATTTAGCTTTACAAACATTTGATAAATATTTATTAGACCTTGAAAAATCAGAGCTCAAATATAATAAAACTTTATCTTATTTCATTAAAACAATAGCTAAAATTATAAAATTAATTACTTTTGTTAAAATCATTAAAAATGAAGTATATCACATTTGTCAGACATGCAAAATCATCATGGGATTCTTTATTTATCTCTGACTATGAAAGACCTCTTAATACAAGAGGCGAAAGAGACTCTATATTTATGGGAAAGAAGCTATTTGAACTTGGATATAAACCTCAACTTATTGTAACAAGTACGGCTGAAAGAGCACAAATGACAGCGAAAAACTTTGCCAAAGGACTTCAAATGGACAATATCATTATTGCAAGCGAACTATTTGACAGTTCTTCATTTAAGTATCTGGTTGTGATAAGTAAAGTTGATAATTCTTATGATGACATTATGATTGTTGGTCACAACCCTATTCTGACTGCTATTATCAATAACTACAACCGAGAATTAATTAGCAACGTTCCTACATCAGGGCTATTCAAATTACAATTTGACGTTGAATCATGGGATGAAGTCAACTTTAATTCCGGCAAATTAATCGATTTCATATATCCAAAAATGTTTGAAAATGAATTATAAAACATTTGCATTTATTTTTATATCAATACTTTTTTATTTTGTTATTTTTTCTTGTTCAAACAAGGAATCCAAATTGACCATACCGGAAGATAAGATGTTAAAAGTATTATTTGATTTGTATGTAGCTGATAACGCTATAAAGGAAGCTCCCAAAGATATAAGAGACAGCTTAAAATCTTTATATACAGAACAAATATTTTCAATTCACAAATTGAGCGATGAAGAATTTGAACAAAACCTCTCTAATCTACAAAAATACCCTCAAAAATTCAAAAAGTTCTACGATAAGCTAGATAAATATGCAGAGGATTTATCAAAAGAAAAAATATCAAAAGAAACTAAACAAAAATAGGTTTATAATCAACTTTAAGTATTTTTTTCGTTGTCTCTCTTACTCGGTAGTCATAAGAAATCTCAACCCCCAACACCATACAAACCTCATCACCATTGAGAAGGACTAAAGCATTTTCTTTGTCAAATCTATTCATTTTCAAATTAGTAAAATAATCTTTTATTTTTTTTCCTTTTCCTTTCAATCCAAATGGCTTGAATACATCACCTGCTCTCCAATTTCTCAGATGCATAGGAAAATTCACTTTTGAAGCATCAATAAAAAAATTTCTGCCACCAAATTTCAAATCCGTATTATCAATCTGCTCTATCTCTATTACTCCATTTCCCTCCAATTCATTTTTACCTAAAACAACAGAGAATTCATGACTTTCGGCACTACTTTTACCCTTGATTACAAATGAAACCCTATCTATCACCAAAACAAACATATCACTTTCAAACAATGCCCCTACCCTATCAATAGAATTGAGCATATCCTGCACTTGAGATATATTAAATCCATATTTTTGTAATAAAAAAAACAAAAAATCTCTCTTTTTAGGCACTCTCTCCAAAACAGATTTACTTATAATTATCTGCCCCCTTTTTCTGCATATATATTTAGCAGTATAAGCATCCATCAAAAAATCAAATTGTGAATCTACTTTTTTTAGATTATCAATAGTTACCGAAATTCGATTAACAAAATTTGAATTTAGCTCTTCAAATTGCGGAATAATATTATGCCGAATAAAATTTCTGTTGTAATCATCACTACTATTACTGCTATCTTCAACAAACGGTATCTTATGCTTTTCAATATACTCACTGATTTCCTCACTTGATATACTCAGCATTGGCCTTACTACAAATCCGTTTTTAGCCCTGATACCTACAAGCCCTTTCACTCCGGAGCCCCTTGAAATTTTGTATAAAAATGTTTCAATATTATCATTTTTATGGTGAGCCGTAACTATAAAATCATAGTTGTTTTCACTTCTTATTTTTTCCAGCCATCCATATCTTTGTGTTCTTGCCAAATCTTGAAAATTTTTGCCTTTTTTATTATTGAGCATTTTATTTATGTCAACAGAAATAGTATAAAACATTATTGATTTTGTCTTGCAAAATTTCTCTACAAATCTTTGATCTCTGTCAGATTCCCCTCTTCTTGTCATATGATTGAAGTGAGCAATACCGATATCACCACCCATCTTTAATAATAAGTCAACCAATACCATTGAATCCTTTCCCCCACTAACTGCGATTAAGATTTTAGCATTATCAGGAAAAAGGTTTTCTTTTTCAATATATTCAATAAATTTGTTATACATTTACAATTTTACTAAGTTTGTAATATTTTATTATACTAAACCAATAGCGAATTTCGTATAAAACCGCAAAATAATCAAAAAATGAATAGAATTATATTAATATCACTTATAATCTTAGTCGGATTTAACTCTTGTAAAAATAAAAAAGCTGATAAAAGCACAAATGCAATTGAAAAAACAACTAAAACTACTGATATAAACCCCAATAAAAAAGAAGATGAAGCTCAACCTATCATCAAAGAAAGATTTATTAAAGATGATCGAGCTACAGCCACTAAAGAAGTAGATAACTTTATAAAAAATTCACCAAAACCTATAATATTCTTAACCAATGACTATTATGTTGTTGACTATATTTCTGATGGAAAACATAAACCCAAAGACATGCTTGACTTTGGAGAGTGGTATAGATTTGAAAAAAACTTTACATATGAACATGGATTCTTTGATGAAGTAAAAGATAACGGAAAGTATACTTATGATAACTTAAAAAAAGTACTTTTAATGCTTCCTAAAGATAAAAAATTATTTCCATCAGAGTGGAGGATTCTCAATTCAGGAGACATTGTAGTACTTGTTGGAACTTCAAAATTTAGCAATAATCCATTGCAGAAGCATATGCAAAATGTAAAAGAAAAACCAATCTTAACAAAATAATTCTTATTAGTTTTAGATGATTTTGCTTATATATCGATACAAAATGCCATTTTGACATGCTTCAGATTAACAAATCAGGTAAAATCTTAATATTTGACATAGCTTTTTGACAATTTTGTCTATAAATTCTATTGGTATGACTATTGATAGTAAGTAGTCGTATTAATAAATTTGTAAATAAAATAAAACATATAAAAATGGGTAAAATAATAGGAATAGACTTAGGAACAACTAATTCTGTCGTAGCAACTATTGAAGGTAAAGAGCCTGTAGTAATTACTAATGAAGAAGGAAGAAGAACAACACCTTCTGTTGTAGCTTTTCTTGAAAATGGAGAGATTAAAGTTGGAGATTCTGCTAAAAGACAAGCGATCACCAACCCGCAGAGAACTATTGCCTCAATAAAAAGATTCATGGGTAGAAGGTACTCGGAAGTGAAAAATGAGATAGATCAAGTACCATACGAAGTAATAAAAGGCGCAAATGATACAGTAAGAATAAAAATAGGAGATAGAGAATATACCCCTCAGGAAATTTCCGCTATGGTTCTTCAAAAAATGAAAAAAACTGCCGAGGAGTTTACCGGCCAAACAATAACAGAAGCTGTCATCACAGTTCCGGCATATTTCAACGATTCACAAAGACAGGCAACAATAGAAGCAGGGAAAATAGCAGGTCTTGAAGTAAAAAGGATAATTAACGAACCAACAGCTGCAGCATTAGCTTATGGCATGGATAAAAAAGACGGTGACCAAACTATAGCAGTCTATGACTTTGGAGGTGGTACTTTTGACATCTCAATTCTAGATTTAGGTGATGGAGTATTTGAGGTAAAATCTACCAATGGAGATACTCACTTGGGTGGAGATGATTTTGACAAAACTATTATTGATTGGTTGGCAGATGAATTCAAGAAATCTGATAACATGGATTTAAGAAAAGACCCTATGGCTCTTCAGAGATTGAAGGAAGCGGCAGAAAAGGCAAAAATAGAATTGTCATCTTCGACTACAACTGATATCAACTTACCATATATCACTGCCGTTGACGGAGTACCAAAACACCTGGTAACAAAATTAACAAGAGCCAAATTCGAACAATTAATAGGTGATTTGGTGTCAAGAACAATGGCTCCTTGCCAAGCAGCTTTAAAAGATGCAGGCTTAACAAAAAATGATATAGATGAGATCATTTTGGTAGGAGGCTCTACAAGAGTTCCACTAGTAGCAGAAACAGTAGAAAGAATTTTTGGTAAAAAACCTCATAAAGGAGTAAATCCGGATGAAGTTGTTGGTTTAGGAGCAGCTATACAAGGTGGTGTATTGAGTGGTGATGTAAAAGATGTCCTCTTATTGGACGTTACACCTTTATCTCTAGGTATTGAAACAATGGGAGGAGTTTTTGACAAAGTAATCGAAGCCAATACTACAATTCCGGCAAAGAAAACAAAAACATACACAACTGCTATCGACAATCAACCGTCAGTAGAAATACATATATTTCAAGGAGAAAGACCAATGGCTAAAGACAATAGAAGCATAGGAAAATTCATTTTGGACGGAATTCCTCCTGCACCAAGGGCGACACCTCAAATTGAAGTATCCTTTGACATAAACGCAAATGGTGTATTGCAGGTGACAGCTAAGGACAAAGGTACCGGCAAGGAACAACAGATAAGAATTGAGGCTTCTACCGGATTAACAGATGCTGAAATAGAAAGAATGAAACAAGAAGCCGAAGCAAATGCTGAAGCAGATAAACTGGAAAGAGAAAAAGTTGATAAATTGAATGCGGCCGACTCATTGATTTTCCAAACTGAAAAGCAAATGAAAGAGTACGGAGACAGAGTACCGGCAGATCAAAAAGCAACTATAGACTCTGCTTTGGAAGAGCTAAAAGAAGCTCATAAAATGCAAGATTTGGCAAAAATCGAAACTGCTACCGCTAAACTAAACGAAGTATGGCAACAAGCTAGCCAAATCATGTATCAAGCAACAAAAAACGCTCAAGCTCAAGAGCCAAATGCAGAAACCGGAACTGATGCCAAATCAAACAATCAAGGAGGAAAAGGAGAAGATGAAGTTACTGATGTCGATTATGAGGAAGTGAACTAGTTTCATCTTAGTACAAAGAGCGATAAATAAAAAAGGGGCTGTAATAATACAGCCTCTTTTTTTTTACTACTATTTTTTTCTATTAGTATTAGTTTCATTTCTAATTGGACTAGGTACAACAATTATTGAAAAAACACCTTTACCTATCCATACAATATTTATATAAAAAATTGTTTTTGTGTTTTTTTTCTGTCTTAATTACAGAACAACTGACCCGTAAAAATAATAATTTTAATAACATCTTGAAGATGAATGATATAAAAAATTCAATTGATTTCATAGTGTGAATTAGAGATGACCCAAAAATTTAATAATCTACTCTTTAAACTAATCAACTTCAATCAGTTTTTATATCTTTTTAAATAAAAAAATATTATTTACGTTTATTTTATGGGGTCAGGAACATTTTTTCAATTATATCATCATAATGCTTGAGATTAAAGCACTTATGAGCATCAGTCAAAAATGTTCATACCACCATAATTCTATGATGTGAATCTAAATAAACAGGTTGAACTGGTAAAACATTCTAATGAAGCACTTCAGACCAAGTACCCCTAATGACAGATTACAAAAAAAAAGTTCAAAGGACAAAGTTCAAAGGACAAAAGATAAAATGAATAAATGGTAAATTACGAATTACCAATTACTAATTGATTAGAAGCGATTGATTTATTGAATTTAGGGGTGCTTTATCGGTGGGGAGTATGTCTTTAAATGGCGTTTCAAATTTATTTGAAACAAAAGAAAGTCCCGAAGGAGCTTGTCCCAATCTTGCATTGGGGACGACATATTATAGCCCCGTACGTAAGTGCGGGGTAAAAAGTAGTCTCCTCGATTGTTTTGGCGGTATTTTTGCAGCGAAGCAAAGCAAAAATTAAGCCGGCTTTGAAGTCATGCTATCGCATGCTTTCAAGTCCTACCTTCAATTATCGAAAAATGATTTACAGCGGGCTATTTTAATATCCTTCCA
>JALSPK010000124.1 GCA_026986005.1 Saprospiraceae bacterium | reverse complement strand
TGGTTAATATATTTACTTCTTTTGCTTGATATATGCGAAAGGTCTTATTTAGCTCTTCTTGTCCCGAAGGGAAAAATGCATTGGGTATCAGGTATGCTATCGAGTCGTCTACCGTGTACTCTTTTTCGTATATGCATCCGCTTTTATCCGTGATTTTTACGGAATATATCCCTGACGACAGTCCCGATATATCTTCCGTCGTCTCTCCACCACTCCACGAAAAAGCATAAGGCGGATTGTTGGCATTTTGCAGTATAAGGTCTATTTTGCCGTTTTCACAACCATAGTCTGCCGTGATGTTATCTGCAACTTCCAGACTTTCATAATCCAAATACACCGTAACTATACTATCGCAACCAAATATATCCCTGAGTCCTATCTCATACGTTCCCACTTCCGTCAATATGCTATCTCCCACCTGCAGCATATCCCCTTTTTCACATAGCACCGTATCTATCTCCACTCTTGCCTCAGGATGTACCGTGAGATATAGCTGCACCACGCTATCCACTCCATACGAAGCCAGCAAGGTA
This sequence comes from Saprospiraceae bacterium, assembly GCA_026986005.1. Classification (GTDB taxonomy): domain Bacteria; phylum Bacteroidota; class Bacteroidia; order Chitinophagales; family Saprospiraceae; genus JADJGA01. Next base: position 1,981 of record JALSPK010000124.1, on the reverse strand, counting down.
TCCGTATAATGCCCCTCATCATATATCACGGTATCATTGAATGTATAGCTCTGTCCCTGACATATCTCAGCGCGGAGAGTGTCACGGGCGGGAATTTGGAAGATGTAGGCAGCACCGGGAGCAAAGTCATAAGTTTTGTCTTTTTCCGCTCCCACTATCACCGTTTCTTCATATCTATCTATACTTGATCCAAACAATCGATAAAAAGTATCTTGCGCAGGTGGCTTTATTTCTCCTTTGAGTATCCAGGTATCATTTTGCAAGGTATAATGGTAAATAGTACCTTTGCCCTCATAAGCAAGTGGAGCACCTACAAGAAGCTCGTTTTTACCGATATTTAATGTATGTCCGAAGGCAATGGAATGCGCACTAACTTGATGTATAGTTTGTGATGAATTCCAAAGGGTATCTATTTGTTTGAATATCATCACATAGGTTTGTGCATTATGCTCTACTAAACTGTCAGATGCGGTGACAGCAATCCATTTTTCATCTGTAGACATACTAATATCACTTCTAATATCATATTGACTAAAGTTATATCCATAAACCCACGGTATCATTATTTTTTGGCTAATATTCCAATTTTCATCTTGCCTTTTATAAATAACAATTGAATCAGAAATAGGACTTATAGCAATATTATCATGTAAAATCGAATTTCTCCAATGCACCCATCCATGTGGATTATATAAAAATTCAAAACTATCCCTAACAATATTTTTATCATTATCCAAATTATAAAAGTATGTTGTAGCTTTTTGACTATTGAAAATGCTAGGGTATGTCACTAAAAACCAATTCTTGTAAAATGATTTTTTTTGAGAAAATCCATTATATTTTCCAATACTAAAAGTATCTATAAACTCAAAATGATTGTAATTATTATTATACTCCAATTTATATATATGGTCTCTTGTATATATAGTATCTTGAGAATAATAATAATATTTATCGAAAATAATTCTGTTTTTGTATATAACGGCATTCTTTTCTCTAACCTCCCCAGTTGAATATAAATAAGTTTTTAAAGATTGAATTTCCGTCCATTTATTATCTTGCTTTTTAAATATGTGTAAGTCATATTTTCTGTCGGGACGAACTTGTCCATGGTAATAATAATCATTGTTCTGGATAAGAATAAAATCTCCCCAAATGGAAACAGACGTTCCAAAATAATTTTTATCGGGATTTTTTGTATTGTACAATTTTTGGATTTGAGCTATACCGCTACTCCAAAACATTAAAACAAACAAGGTAATTAGAACTCGTACCATTTATAATATTTTTCCTGTAAATATACAAAATTTATATTATTATTAAAATAAATTTAAAGACCATCTGAATCAGGCAATCACACAATCAATATTTATTATATATTATTATTTGATTTATATATATATATTCATATTGTATTAACTAATAAATACCCTTAGGAAATTCACGGGAAATTTTGAATAATGCTTAAATTGCAAATAATACGGTTACCTAATTCATTAATAAAAATATATTATTATGAAAAAATTATTTATTTTATTTATTATCTTGTTCTCTTCTATATACGGTTCTACTCAAGTAATTCCACCTGATTGTTGGTATCCGGCATTGCCAAGTCATTGTGAAACAAACAAACAAATATTGGACGACAATACAAATATAAATTATGCCGTTTATCAAGCAAGTTCAAATTGTGTTTATTTGCAATGGAATTTCCCTTTATATGACCGTTATTATTTGATAGGGTTAAAAGTAAGAATTTCAGGAGGGGGATTAAATGAAACAGTTACAATTCATGATTGTCCACTTCCTGGAGACACTTATCCTTTTTATCCCAAAGGAGGCATTTATACATTTTACGGTACGATAAATGATCCCGGTGCTGTCAAAGTTACATTTATTTATAGTGAAATAGATTGGTTGACTTGTGAGTATGAGGGAATAAAGTTCATAGATTACTTTGGATTTAATGGTCCACTATGCG
>JALSPK010000123.1 GCA_026986005.1 Saprospiraceae bacterium | reverse complement strand
TATAGATGTAAGGGGATGTACACTTGAGCGGGAAGTAAGTCAAAATAGTTGTTCGGATGAATGTTCGTTGACAATTGAAGATATCACCATCGGTGATTGTAATAACAATGCTACACTTTCGGATGCTACAGATGATACTTATGAAGTAAGTTTTAATATCAGTGCTCAAAATCCGGGATCAAGCGGTACTTTTAGAGTACAGGACGGCAATAAAACGTATGGACCTTTTGATTATGGCAAAGATCAAAAGATAATACTTCCAGCGGATGGCAAAACATATACTCTGTTGTTTGAAGATATAGATGTAAGCGGATGTACACTTGAGCGGGAAGTAAGTCAAAATAGTTGTTCGGAAAAGAAAACAGAAATAGATTCTTTATATATTCCTAATATATTCACACCTGATGGAGATTCCTATAATGATAGTTGGAAAGTAACTGTTGTAAGAGGGAAAATAGATATTTTGAGTTGTAAGATTTTTGACAGGTGGGGAGAATTGGTTTATAGTTCGGAGAATGACAATAATTTTTATTGGGATGGATATTTTAAGGGTAAAAAAGCGATGACAGGAGTATATGTTTATATTTTGAAATATTTGAATAGCAAAAATGAAATAAACACGGTAGCGGGATCATTTACTTTGATAAGGTGAAGAAACCGATTCATCAGAATCGGGTGAGCTGATAAAATCATGATAGATTAATGCTGCTGGTATTTGCTTGGCTTCATGATTAATCATTTTTTCAAATTTAATCTCTTAGGAAGGATATTAAAATAGCCCGCTGTAAATTATTTTTCGATAATCGCAAGGGCTTGAAAGCATGCGATAGCATGACTTCAAAGCCATCTTAATATTGCCAAAACACCTAGGGGACTACTTTTTACCCCGCACTTACGTACGGGGCTATAATATGTCGTCCCTACGGGACTTTCTTTTGTTTCAAATAAATTTGAAACGCCATTTAAAGACATACTCCCCACCGATAAAGCACCCCTAAATTCAATAAATCAATCGCTTCTAATCAATTAGTAATTGGTAATTCGTAATTAACCATTTATTCATTTTATCTTTTGTCCTTTGAACTATGTCCTTTGAATTTTTTTTTGTAATCCGTCATTAGGGGTACTTGGTCTGAAGTGCTTCATTAGAATATTGTAATATTCTTAAACAGATATTAAATTTTCATAATTCTTCTTTTTAAAAAATCACCATTATTTCTTTTTATCAATTTTCCGTTATCTACCGCAATTTCCCCTTTTGAGATAACAAAACGGGGTGCTCCTATTGTTTTTATTCCTTCATAAATATTATTATCGCAATTTTGATGATGATTTTTGATGGAAATAGTATTGATGGCATCCGGATTCCAAATGACAAGATCTGCATCGGAACCTACTGCTATTTCCCCTTTTTGTGGATATAAACCAAAGATTTTAGCAGCATTGGTAGATGTTATTTTTACAAATTGCTTAAGCGAAATTTTACCTTTAAGTACTCCAAAGGTATATAACAATGACATTCTGTGTTCGATACCACCGGCACCATTGGGTATAAGTCTGAAATCATTAAGGCCTTTTGCTTTTTGATTTAAAGTAAATGGACAATGATCGGTTCCTGTAGTCTGAATCACATTTTGCTCAAGTGCTTTCCATAAAGCAATATTATCTTTAGGTTTGCGTAAGGGGGGACTCATTATAAATGGTGCAACTTTATAAAAATTTCCTTTATATTTTGACTCATCAAATAGTAAATATTGAGGGCAAGTCTCAGCAAAAACCTTTTGTCCTTTGTCTTGTGCTTTTTTGATGTATTTCAAAGATTTTTTAGAGGAAACATGGACAATATACAGTGGACAATGTGCTTTTTTTGCCAGTTTAATAGCATTTTTTACAGCTTTTGCTTCCATTTTTGCGGGACGTGACAGACAATGATATTCCGGAGACAATTTTTTTTCTTTTACAAATACATTTCTCAATTGTTCAATTTCATCTCCAAGTTCACAATGCAATGTTGTAATTCCACCATATTTCCCAACTATTTTCATTACTTTATATATATCTTTATCTTCCAATCCAATTGAATTTTTATATGCCATATACATTTTAAAAGAAGTTATTCCTTCTTTAAAACATTCTCCAATTTCTTTTTTAAGAGTTTTTCTCCATTCTACCGGACTTACATGAAATGAATAGTCTATTATCGAACCGGAGGCTTCTTTTTTACGTAATACAAGAGCTTCTACTAAAGATTGTCTTTTTAGTGGCGTAACAAAATCTATTATGGTTGTTGTTCCACCGAAAAGTGCAGCTTTACTACCGGTACTAAAGTCATCGGCAGAATATCCGGCTGGTGTGGTCAAATGCAAATGAACATGAGGATCAATACCGCCTGGAAATATATAATCACCTTTAACATCGATAACTTGTTCGATTGTATTATTTACCGGAATATTAGTATCAATTTTTTTTATCTTGCCTTCTTCGCATAATATATCCGCAGTAAAACTATTCTCGGCA
>JALSPK010000122.1 GCA_026986005.1 Saprospiraceae bacterium | reverse complement strand
CGGCACCACTGACATCACTAGGACAACGTACTTTGGAACTCCTACATTTGAAGAAAAAAAGAATTTCACTTTGGTTCTTAAAGGACATATCGCTGTCGAAACATTGATTTTCCCTAAGGGAACTAACGGGTATCAAATAGATACATTTGCAAGGCAATATCTATGGCAAAATGGGCTTAATTATTACCACGGTACAGGTCATGGGGTTGGTTTTTTCCTCAATGTGCATGAAGGTCCACAAGGTATAACTTCAGCCATGGGAGATAGAGCGACAACGCCTATTGAAGTAGGTATGCTTACTTCCAACGAACCGGGATATTACAAAGATGGGCATTATGGAATAAGGATAGAAAATTTGATTTTAACCCAAATACATAAAGAAACGGAATATGGTGCGTTTTATAAAAATGAATCAGTAACTATGTTTCCTTATGATGTTAAACTCATTGATAAGGAAACTTTGACAAAGTCTGAAGTGAATTGGGTAAATGCTTATCACAAAAGAGTCTTTAATGCACTTTCACCACAACTCTCATCTAAAGAGAGGGAGTGGTTAAAAGAAAAATGTAAAGAAATATAGACAATATTATATGAATTTGCTTTGAAAAGCGATTTCAAAATACTACTTTTGTATAAAATATTCAATTATGGCTCAATTAAACAGAGATTACGGAAAAAGTGTTAGGTTTCTATTATGGTTTTTATTGTACACAGCATTACTGATACTATTAATGGTATGGGTGTATGATCAAAACTTTAGATTTATACCTTAATATTTGTTTCTTCATATAATTTTTACTCTAAGTGATACTTGTTTAGGGCGGGAGGTTATTGTACACTAGTTGTATTATGTTTATTACTAAAAACACTTCTAATGAAAAACTTAACTTTATTTTTATTCGTTTTGCTGTTTGGCAGCATAAAAGCACAAAACTTTCAAAAGAGTATTGACAACAAGATAGTGAAAATCGCTCAAAAACTTCAAGGTCTGGAAATTAAATCGGGAGATTACAAGTTTTGTGAAGTATCAAAAGATTATGATGAAGAAATTGACAAATTAGTTATTTCTGAAAATATTTCTATCAATATTAAAACAAATGGCAACAATTTATATGTTGAATTTGATTCATACAAATATGATGAGGGAGATACCATTCATTCAATATTTAAGTCGTATAACTCTCACAGATTTGCAGGTGAGGATATTGGATACGCTTTTTATCATCCTGACTCTTCATTTATATTTCAGGAAGACTCCACGGGAACTTTTCTCAATTATTTGAAAACAGTAACAAAGTATGAAGGCAATCTACCTATTGAAGAAAGAACTTTTGTAGATTCTGGAATACTTTTTGGTGGTAATCCCATCGGGTTGGTACTTTCAAATATTAAAACATTCCATTATAACGGTGGTAGATTAACAGCCACGACAGAAATAAAAATGAATCTTAACACCGGACAGCTGGGAATTTCAGATTCTACAGCTTTCTCTTATGACGGTAATAATCTCATAGAAGAGGTTAAATTTAGATATATATCGGATTCTTTACTTTATCATACTGTATCAAAGATAAAATATAGCTATGACAACAATGACAATCCCATATTAGAAGAAGATTGGGTCTATTTTGGTCAATGGTTTATAAGCGAAAGATCTAATTTGACTTTTGACAATAAACACAGAGAAATATTTGCCTTAAATGAAAAAACATATGACAAAGGTGAAACATGGATGAAGAATGATCGTGACTCAACCATTTATGATGCACCTACTTTGTATTTAGGCATACCGAATAGAGAAGTGACTGAAGATTGGCTCGCAGATGATACGTGGCGTATTGGTAACATCACAACTTACGAAGATTGTGGTTCTGTTCCTGACAATACGATTGAATTGAATAAACTAAACTTTGACGCAAGATTCAATAATGAGACCATTGTAATTGATGCAAATGATAACACTCCAAATGATATTGTGCTATTACTAGTGGATTTACAAGGAAGAACTTTGTTTGAAAAAGAGTATAAAAATATTCCTAATACAATTCAAACCTCAGGTTTACCGGATGGAATGTATATCTTAAGTATACGATCAAAAAATGGGCAGGGAGTGAAGAAGTTGATTAAGAAATAAAAAAAATGATTTAATTGAAAAAGGGTAATGATTTATTTCGTTACCCTTTTATTTTTTACCTTTACAAAGAAATAAACAATATCATGAAAACATTTTATCCTGACTCAATATCAAAGAAAGCTCTTCATCAAATAATGCTTGGCACAATAACTCCGAGACCCATTGCATTTGTCAGTACTGTCGATAATGAAGGAATTAGGAATCTCGCTCCTTTTAGTTATTTCAATGCGATTAGCTCCAATCCCCCGATGTTGGTTTTATCTGTCAATAGGAATACAGACGGGTCAAAAAAAGACACATTGCTCAATATTGAAAAAACCGGTGAATGTGTGGTGAATATGGTTGATTCAAGTATCGCAAATCAAATGGTATTGGCAAGTACCGCATTTAGCAAAAGTACAGATGAGTTTATGAAATCAGGACTTACGCCCATTAGTTCTTCAACAACCAAGGCATATGGTGTAAAAGAATCTCCAGTTAGATTTGAATGCAAATTGGAAAGGATAATAAATTTTGGGGATTTTGCAGGAGCATCAAGTTTGATTATCTGCAATGTGAGCTGTGTACATATTGAAGAAAAGGCTTTTGATAAAAATGGTAAAATAGATCCTGTGAGTTTGAATATCATCGGAAGACTAGGTAGAGCTTTTTATGTAAAAACAACAAAGGAAAGTGTATTTTCTATCCCTCATTTGAAGACAAAAACCCCATTAGGTTTTGATAATCTTCCGACAAGTATAACCAATAGCAAAGTCCTTTCAGGTAATGATATTTCTAAAATTGCAGGACTGGAAAATCTTCCAACAATAGGAGAGGTCAAACATTTAAAGCATTTATTGGATAGCTTTGGCCCGGAAGTAGTCCATCAAATTGCCGGAGCGGAACTTCAAACAGGAGATATCCATAGTGCAGCAAAGCTTCTGATGACTGTGGAATATTTTTTATAAAAAGACAAGATTTGGGGCTTTGTTTTATATAAAAAATCTTTGATATATTAATATAAATATTTATGGTGACTTGCCATATCCTTCATCCAGATACCACTTGGCATATTTCTTGTAGTTTTCAGGAGTTTGTCTAAAGAATTCCGCCATTGTGCTTTCATCGAGTTTTTTTATTTTTTTTGCAGGAATTCCGGCATAAATATACCCGCTCTCACATACCATTTTAGTAGGCACAACAGCTCCGGCAGCTATCATACAATGCGATTGCAAAACAGCATTATCCATCACTACTGCTCCCATCCCAACTAAAACATCATCATTTATAATACAGCCGTGAATTATCGCCCCATGGGCTATACTAACCCTTTTACCTATCTTTACTGTAGATATTTCATAGGTACTATGAAGCATTGCTCCATCCTGTATATTGCTATCATCACCTATCTCAATAGCTCCAACATCGCCCCTCAAGATAGCACCATACCAGATACTGCAACTATCACCTATCGTAATATCCCCAATCAGAACAGCCGTCTCTGCAATAAAGCAATTGTGTCCGAGCTTCGGAGTTTTACCAAGAAGAGGTTTTATATTTTTATTGTTTGTCATATATTTTTTTTATTCTATCCGTAAGCAAAAATAGTTTATAAAAAATCAAATTTAAAACTGATTACATTTAAAACAAGGTATTCTTTGTTATTATTACACAATTGCGCCGGATTATTCAGAATTATACCAAACAGCCATTACAATTTGAGTAGTTTTTTATATTGAATACTATTTCCAAAACTAATCTTAATAAAATACACACCCGATTCTATACTCGGTAATTCAAGTGAAATATGATTATTTTTAATCTTCTTTTTAATATCCAGCACCTTTTTTCCTTCAATATTATATATTTCTACACGAAGAAGTTTTGGTTTAGTACTACCAAAATCAAGCATAAACAATCCTGATGTAGGATTTGGATAAATAAATATATCTGTTGCGCTATTGAAATTTTCATTCAAACCGGAAAACTTTGAGATACAAATTGTGGTATCTGCAGTACATTTTGTTAAAGTGTCAGTTACTACCAAATCATAACATCCCGCCATATCAAGTTCTGAAATATTTTTACTGTTATTAGAATATCCATTTGGGCCGCTCCAAGAATAAATATAGTGCCCATTATTATTGGTGTTGACAAAAATACCCCCGTTTTGCTCTCCTTTTATATTCACAAGAGAATCTATAGTTATCAAGATCTCCTCAGGTTGACCAATATGAAATGTATCAATACTAATACATCCAATTGAATCGGTAATCGAAACTACATAGTCGCCTAAACACAGATTGGTAACCGTGGATGTCGTATCACCATTACTCCAAATAAACTCTAATGGAGGGGTCGAATTTGAAATACCTTGAATATCAATCATGCCATCACAGACTCCATAGCAAGAAGCATCTTTTAGGGTAGAACTAATGTTTAAATCAGGTTGAGATTCGATTAAAATAGTATCTATTACCGGGCAAGCTAATGAATCTGTTATAGTGATATAATATACTCCCGAACATAGGTTTTTGGTTATGGCTGTTGAGTCTCCATTACTCCATTTATATTCTAGTGGAGGTATTGAGTTGACAACATTTTGTATAGTAATTGTACCATCACAAGAGCTATCACAAGATTCAAAGGTCTTATAATATATGATTTGCATTTCTTTGTGAAGCTTAATTTCAAAAGTATCAATAATTGAGCAGTATAAAGAATCTGTTACTGTCAAATAATAAAATCCGGTAGCTAAACTATCGACAAAATTAAGAGTGTCGCCGGTACTCCATTTGTACTGAACCGGTTTGACAGCACCTATGAAACTGTCCACAACTATTTTTGCTAAACTATCATTTTTATAACAATTATTATAAGTAATAGTCGTATATATAGTGTCAAAAAGGCAATTACAATTTTCTAAAAACAAATCGATGCATTTTTGTTCCCCGATCCCGCAATCGTTAAATCCATATCCACAGATAGTATAATCGCCGGTAGCACTAAAATAGAAAGTAGTATCGGGATTTTTTGTGGTATCAGCCTTACCATTTATTGTCCAAACAAAGTTATTTGCATTGAGAATATCAATCATTTCCAATGATAATGGTTTATTGATACAAGCAGTATCACAAGCGATAGTATTGTTATAGCATGATATTTTACTTGGACCTTGCACTTTTGCTTTTTCTCCCCCTTTTATTACTTCAAATGAATAATTGCACATTGCACCATTACATCCATCAATAAACAAATGATATGTTTTTCCAGGAGTCAATCCTGTTAAATCAATAGATACGTCCTCCGCCGGAACACATTTACATTGCAATGAAACCGGATTTTCCAAATCACAGTCATCGTATACTCCCCATTGAATTTTATTGCCTGCGTCACAATTATAAAAATGTATAATCATAGAAACATCTTCATCCCCTACCACAAATGCAAACCACGAAGGATTGTTAAAAAAAGCTGTACCTAAGGGACATCCAGGAATTACTGTTTGCTGGTATTGCGCAGGCATAATATAACACCTTTCAATTATATAATTTACATTACACAATACTACCGCATCTTCGCATGTGCTTGCTGCAATATCATTACATACTTTTTGATAACAACCCGCATCAATATTATCAATATCGCTACCATTTTGCAAAGTAAACATCGCTGTTGTCCCTTCTCCGTTGCTATTATCAACATCACTATCATCTGTGGAATTATCAGGGTTTGTAAAATAATAATTACCAATTGGAGATACATCAAACTCAATATAGTAATCCCCGGGTTGTATTGCTTCAAATAGATATTTTCCTTCATAATCAGAAACTTTTGAGCTGATTAAATTACCATTTGAATTATATAAATTCACGTTCACACCTGATAGTCCATTTTCAAATTGATCTTGAAAGCCACTACCATCAGTATCTTCCCAGATATGTCCACTAATGGATTGTGTACTGAATTCTTTGGATCTATGGATTCTTTCCACTTTATTGAAAGACGTGCTAATAATTATAAAAACAATAAACAATGCAGGAACTAGAGATTTCATAATAGAAGGTTTTTTATTATTATTAAAATCAGGGAGCTAAATATTAAGCAAATATAATAAATATTTGATTAAAAAGCAAATAATAATAAAAAAGAGGTTGTCTATGATCGGGACAACCTCTATAATTATAGCCATTTTAAAACTAAAATAAAATCATATTTTACATTTTAATGAATTTTAAGACTTTTAGTTTATTATCAATGGTTTGGAACATAATGAAGTATACACCTGCTGGATAATCAAATTTTATATTTTGAGTGCCACTTATAGGCGTGTTTTCGATGTAGACTCTCCTGTCAATACCAACTACCTTATAACTAACTATTTTATCGTTTACACTTATGGTAAGTCTATTATCTAACAATGGATTAGGATAAACTGTAATCTTAGTTGATTCTGATTCTACACCGTTTTCATCTAGGCCTAATTTAATTCCCTTACCACCTCCATCTTTTTTACAAAACGGACTTTTTATTTCTACTTCTGACTTACAATCATTATCACAATACTTAATTACCAAAGTCCAAGTTCCTTCATTTGCAGGGAAAGGTCCAAATACAACAGTCTGCGAACCATAATAAGTTCCTAGCGAGATTTGAATTCCATCCTTAATTCTAAATGCCTCCCAACAATCATTATTAAGTGTTTGAACTGAAACTTTTACGTAGTAAACATATATAGGATTTTGATTTTCATCGAAGCCCGCAAATATACAACTAGATACACTATAATCAAATTTAGGTGCACAATCATAATCACATGGTGAAGGAGGACATACTGTTAATTTTGTTACACATTCTTTGTCTTTATCGTCATAAATAGCAAAATCTATACAATCAAATCCAGCGACATAAATATTTTGAACAACACCGTAAGTCCCACTTACACCCGGAGGATTACTTGTAAACCAACCTAGGACAACTGGTCCGGGCGAAACCGGATTATTAACAATAATATCAAAACTCCATCCACTTTTATAACACTTTTTATTGAATATTTTAATATCATGATGACATCCGGAACAATATTCTGGTGGGTTTATTTCAACTTTTACAGCACAATCCGGATCTTGATTTAATCTTATAATCAATACCCATGAGCCATTTTGAATTAAAAAATTCTGTGGTAGAGTTACTACCTGATCGCCGATACCACTAAATAAAAAAGTTTCAATACTACTGCCGGGTGTCACTTGGTATGCAGTCCAAGCTGCTCCTCCTGTTCCAGCGACAGAGAAAATTACATTATAATAATCATCTGAAATGTAATATTCAGTTCCATTGTCAAAACACTCACTTATTTTAGTTTTTAATTTCAATTCACAAGTTGTATCACAATTTATTTCATACTTAATCTTTTTCTCGCAGACAACATTTTCAGGAGTCCAGCCACCGTAGTATTGAGTTAATTTAGCGTAAATAACTCCACTTCCACCACTCCACCACACACATTGTCCAAAATCGCCGGTCGACCATTCGACTTTGACATTATATCCTGTGTTTGAAAGCAAGACAGGTGGTGATGTTGAGACATCATAAATACATAATACACCACCATCACATATATCAGCAGTCCCTGTTTGACTTGGCAAAATACCAAGTTTATCCAAAACACAACAACTCTCAAATATTTCGTTAGTTATTGTTGCCTGTAAATACTCAAGAGTAGCGATTGCACCTCTCATTCTTTTTCCTTCTCCATTTGTGAAGTATTCCATACAATCCGGTGAAGTATAAGACATGATTATATGTTCATCTGGATCATAAGGGTCTCCATGAGAATCCACTCCGCTTCCTAACCAATCACAGGTTATTGGATCGACATTAAAACCCAAGTATGGATCTGACGGCGTATCACAAACATAATCACCACACACAGAGCAATTTGAACCGTCAACAAATTCTTCACAGCCGCCTGACTCAAATTGATGATGTGTATGCCATAAGAAAAGTACATGTCCCATTTCATGAGAAATAACATGAGACTTTACTAATGAGCCATAAGGAGGATTCCAATAACTACCCGATACAAGAAATTCTGAGTATGACCCAACACCATTTGCTAATCCAAAACCCGGAGCATTATCATCAAACATATAAATGTCAATGCCATCATAGTGGTTGTTTACACTAAAAATAGAAGAATTTGGGTTAGCAAAAGTATAATCATTATCAATGTAATCTATTTCGCAATCCCATTCAAAGAATATCCCGTGTATATTAAAATCACTATTCAGGAAAGAAAGAGCATCGTTGACATCTCCAACAGTCTGCCCTCCTGTTCCATCAGTATGCCTAATTACATGGACATATATTCTAAGATGGTATTCATCTTCAATATTGTTTTTTGAACCAAGATCTATATTAAATTTCATGTTATCTGATATTGGTTCCGTATAGCAAAAACTTTGTGCTTTTATCCCGTTAAATAAATAACTTGCAAAAAACAAAGCTAATAATATATATATTTTTTTCATTTTTTCATTTTTTAAAATTATAAAGTAAATTTAAAGCAAATTGTTAGAATATACCTATCTTAGCGATTTATTTGGAGGATGCTGCTGAAATAGGATATTTCTGTGTTTTATGATAGAGCAGTTACCAAAATGGCGGATCAGTAATAACAAGTAACATAGTGAGACAATTTTTTACCTGAGATTGCCGGTTCGCCTTATTTGGATTTAAATAGCTAATTTGGATTATATGCAGGTTGTCAACGATTTTAACCGCACAAAAGTCTATAGAGAACAAGATGCTCTCTTCAATTAAAAAAATCGACATAAGTATTTCAATAAATTTCATCTATAAACAATTTTACATCTATCAAAACATCTATGTCGTAGACCAAAAACACAATGTATAGTTTCTGTTTATATTTGATATAATATACCAACAAATTTTACAAAAACTACATCACCACTATATATAAAAGGGTAAAAAGTTAGTTTTTGGGACAAAATAATAGCGGTATTTTTTAAATATGTTTTTTTTTAATACTTAATTCTTTTAAACTTAGGTTAAAACAATCGCTTCTATCGGTGATTAGAATAAAGTAAAAATATTCCAAAAAGATTATTTTTAAGTTTTAATGATTTTGTAGACAGACACTATTTGGAGCCATTAATCTATATATTCTGTTAGGCAGTCGAAAAAAACATAGCCAAGTGCCAATAAACAATATTATTTAGAGTCAAAAAGAAAAACATATTGTACTTTTGCAGATTATTAGAAATCTGAGACGATATGGATAAAAAACAAATTATAGGTTTTGTATTAATTTTTGCATTATTAATAGCGATGCAAATACTCAATAAACCAACAAAAGAACAAGTTGCTCAAAAGAAAATGCAAGATTCCATCGCATTAGCCGAGAAGCAAATGCCTATTGATACATCACAAGTAACAAATAACGACCAAGATTATAAGCAGCAACCTATTTCATCAAATGATTCTATAGCAAATGTGCAATTAAGTGGAGTTTATGGAGCATTTGCTCAAGCAGCACATGGCGATGAACAAGATGTCGTATTGGAAAATGAAGATGTTGAGATCACCTTTACCAATAAAGGTGGAAAAATCAAAAAAGTATGGTTAAAAAAATATGAGAAATGGCTTGAAGGAGAAGATCATGAATTGGTAAAAAGTCCCTTGGAATTGTTGAAAGATTCAAGAGACAAGTTTGAATACATACTTCCTATTGGCGATGCCCGAAATAATAAAGTAAATACAGCAGACTTATATTTTGATATCAATAAAAATGGCAAGTCAATTACTTTTACCGCAAATGGAGCAAAGGGAACAAGATTTTCTCAAACATATACTCTAAAGGATAAAGGGTATCATATAGATTATAATATTTCTCATACAGGATTGGATCTCACCGGTGACAAACAAATAGAATTGATTTGGAATGTCTATCTTGAAAAAATAGAAAAAGCTTCTCAATACGAAAAAAACTATTCTACCTTATTCTTCAAAAACTTGGAGAAAGTAGATCATTTGAGTTATACCAGTAAAGATATTGAAGATGAAAAAGGAGTCAAAATTGAATGGGTTGGTAATTTAAACCAGTTTTTCAATAGTACTTTGATGAAAAAGGATATAGCATTAGATGGAGATAAATTTGAAGTCTATTCTCCTGACAAAAATGAAAAAGCGGACTATCTGAAAATATGTAAATCAAACTTAAAGTTGCCGAATAGCAATAATATAGATTTGGCATTTTATATCGGACCAAATGAATATGACAATCTGAAAGCTTATAACAATGACCTTGAGATGGCTATTGGCTTCGGGTGGAATATTTTTGGAGCTATCAACAGGCATGTTATCAGACCGATGTTTTTATTTCTTTCAGGTCTTGTAGGCTCAATGGGTTTAGCTATTATTATCTTGATTTTTATCATTAAAGGGCTTCTATATCCTCTTAATTACAAAATGCTATTGTCAAGTA
>JALSPK010000121.1 GCA_026986005.1 Saprospiraceae bacterium | reverse complement strand
GTTATCTGCAACTTCCAGACTTTCATAATCCAAATGAACAGTGACGATACTATCGCAACCGGACATATCCTTGAGCCTAATCTCATACGTTCCCACTTCTGTCAATATGCTATCTCCCACATGCAGCATATCCCCTTTTTCACACAGCACCGTATCTATCTCCAATCTTGCCTCAGGATGCACCGTGAGAAATAGCTGCACTACGCTATCCACTCCATATGAAGCGAGCAAGGTATCAGTATAATGCCCTTCATCATATATCACAGTATCATTGAATGTATAGCTCTGTCCCTGACATATCTCGGCGCGGAGAGTGTCACGGGCAGGAATTTGGAAGATGTAGGCAGCACCGGAATACCGACCATATTTATCATCTCTTACCGCACCTGTTATAACCGTTTCATTGTACCTATCAATAAACCACCCAAAATCCTTACAAGTAGTGTCTGAATCAAGAGTATGAATATCATGCTTTCTAACCCAAGTACCCGATTTATATTTATAATGCCTAATAATACCTTTCCCCTCTCCAATAAACCCTAGTAAAAACTCATCATTTGTTAAATCAAAAAAGTAACGAAAAGAATACGAATCTTCAAATGATTTATTAATATAATACTTATCATCTTCCAATCTGTATATGTAAACTTTCCCTATGTCAGTACAAGTAGCCATAAATTTTCCATTAGGAGATATAGACACCGTAAATCCTATTTTACTTTTACTTTTGATTACGTTAGGCTCATATATAATTTGATGCAAGCTCCAATTATTCCCATTTCTTTTATAAACCAAAAGCCTACCAAACATTTTCTTTGTATCAACAATATATTGCCCATGCTCTCCAACAACTGTGAAATCCGAACACATAGCCGAACTCTCAATATTATCAAAAAAATTCCCTAATGTTAAATCAATAGTATCCTTAAATTCATTTTTTAAAATCCAGTTATCATTTTCCCAATGATAAAAATCATCTACTATGTATGTTTTACTAAAATCGGGAAATGAATAACTAGCTGACCTATTGTAAATCCAATCATCATTTATTGTATAATATCTTGTAGAATATCTTGTACTTCCGTAATATGGCGGCATTATTTTTTTCCAAAAGTAAAAAAGATTATCTTCTTTTCTTTCTAATATAGTTATTCCATCTCCTCTGTGATAAAGGAGTCTTTTATTATTTAAAATCGCTTGGGTTACATATTTATCTAAGGTGTGGTTCAATGACCACTTATTCCCATTTTTTTTATAAATGTATGTTGTTTTTTCAGATCCTTGTCCTAGATAATATATTGGATTATTAGCAACAAAAGCAAAATCCTTATATATATTAACATAGTCCCCAAAATAACTACCTGTTGCAGAATCAGGATTATAAATCTTTTGCATTTGACCTAGTAGTGATGCGTATGGTATCGTAACCAGTACCAGTAGTATATATATATATTTGTTCATGGCTATCTCTCAATTCATCTTGATAAAAAATATTATTAATTGTAAAGAATAGAAAATACAAAAAGTTTATCACTTGTATTTTCTATTCCTCTTACTACCTAATTATTCTACTGTTTAATAAATTTCATTATATCTGACTCACCGGATACTTTGTCAGTTACTCTTATGAAATATACTCCTGCAGCATACTCGGTAACATCCAATTTATAACTCAACTCATTTTTCTTAAATAAAAATTCTTCTTTTTTAGTCCCATTTAATTCTAAAATCTCTATCTCTTTTAAATTGTCATTAACTTGAAACAATTCTATATTTATATAGTCTTTAGTAACACTTGGGTAACAATTTTTTATTAATTTTATTTCCTTAGTTCTTTCATGTATCCCCGAAGCCATCTCTGATGGAGTTGGTGGACTAGCTTCAAACCAACCTATACAATCATAGCTATAAGGGAAATTACTATCAAAATACGTAAATGGCTGCGGTCCTAAATCACCATCATATGCACATGGTGGAGTATTATTAGGATTATAGCCTCCAAATCTTCTATGATCTTTCATAATATACCTAACCCAAACGCCACAATCTTCAAATTTAATATATGTCTTGCATAAAGGAGGTATGCCTTCTTGCAAAGTTGCATGTCCAAATAAATGAGAATAAGCAGGATCTCCTGTTTGAGCTAAATCTAAAAACCTATTAATATCATATACAAAATCATATAAGTTAGGCGGTTTATTGCACTGGACACTGGTACGCATATTATAAGGAAAGTCAAAAATACCATAATTATTATTATCTTCAATAAATTCAGCGCCATCCGGAGTAAATAGCAGGATTCTATATATTTTAGGGTTAACTTTTGCATAACAGATAGTGGGAGGATCTGTTTGTGGAGTCCCAGGAGGGCAATCAGTTTTTTGCGGAGGCGCATAAAAGTCACAGTAATTAAATGTGTTGTAGCATCCATGACACTCAGTTGCCGGAAGCTGCCAATATTCATGCATCTCCACATGATGTGGATATCCACAACCATCGTCAAAATAAAAATCCAACTTGAGTGGACTATTATGCCAAGTTGCACCATTATCTGCCTTGATATACTTATTGTCAGGAGAATACCACCTAACTCTACGAATATCAAACACACAATCACTTCCCTTGATAGTCTGTATATCCATA
>JALSPK010000120.1 GCA_026986005.1 Saprospiraceae bacterium | reverse complement strand
GTTTCTGATGCAAGAGTTGAAGAAAGAGCTGTACCTGCTGTATATAAAGACTGGAAGTATAAAAAATTGGCTTCTGATGCAGGAGCAACTGAAAGTACTATTCCTGAAAAGCAAGTTACAAGAACTTACAAAACCTTGGCTAATGATGCTACTTTGACAGAAAGTCCTGTTGATGCTAAAGTTATTAATATTACAAAAACAAATACAGTAAGTCCGGAAGGATTTACCGTTCAATGGAAAGAGATTAAATGTGAATTGGTTGAGTATAATCCACTTCCTATTAACTGGAATCTAAATAGTGCAACTTTGACGCGAGGAGCTAAAAGCATAATTGATTCACGATTGTTGCCATTGTTGAAGACCGGTGTGACAGTTGAATTGGCATCACATACTGATTCTAGAGGTTCAGATACATTTAATCAAGATCTATCTAATAGAAGAGCAAATGCAGTAAGAGCATATTTGATTTCTAAAGGTATAAATGCAAATCAATTAATTGCAAAAGGATATGGTGAAACAAGATTGAAAAACAGATGTGCAAATGGTGTTCAATGTACAGAACAAGAGCATTTGGTAAATAGGCGAACAGAGTTTAGAGTTATAAATAGATAGTATTATTGTTTGTTTTCATACATACACAAAATAATAAAACCTCTTCGTTTTTGAAGAGGTTTTTTATTTATAAATATTGCTTAAAATAGCAGATAAAAAAATCATGCTTTATGATTATGTTTTGGTTTCAATTGTCAAGTAGTATGGAAAGTATTTAAATTGTAAGATATAAGTCTATAAATATTTGGGTAAAGGCTTTTTTGTTTCATACTTATTGTTATTTTTGTGAGTAATATTTTATGAGGGCAACAGGCATTGTTTTCTATTAATCATAAAATGCAGGCATAAGGATGATTAATAAAAAATATGCGAGTTCCTGAATGTATTATAAATTTTTATTATATTTATTTTTAAATAAAAATTTTAATAAGATGAAAGATATAGTTTTTGATTTAATAAGAAAAGAAACAGTAAGGCAAAGGACAGGAGCAGAATTGATTGCTTCAGAAAATTTTGTTAGTGAAAATGTGCTAACTGCAATGGGTAGTGTATTAACCAATAAATATGCAGAAGGATATCCGGGCAAAAGGTATTATGGTGGTTGTGAAGTTGTTGATGAGATAGAACAATTAGCAATTGACAGGTTAAAAGAACTTTTTGGAGCTTCATTTGCCAATGTACAACCTCATTCCGGAGCTCAAGCAAATGCAGCTGTTTTTTTAGCTGTATTAAAACCAGGGGATACTGTGTTAGGATTTGATTTGTCTCATGGAGGGCATCTTTCTCACGGTTCTCCTGTAAATTTTTCCGGCAAATACTTCAAAGCGACATTTTATGGAGTCGAAAAAGAAACCGGAATAATCGATATGGATAAAGTTGCTGAAAAAGCAAGGGAAGAAAAACCAAAATTAATTATTGCCGGTGCATCAGCATACTCTCGTGATTGGGATTTCAAACGATTTAGAGAGATTGCCGATGAAGTTGGAGCATTGTTGTTGGCAGATATAGCACATCCTGCCGGTCTTATAGCGATGAAAAAGCTTAATGACCCAATGCCTTATGCTCATATTGTGACTACTACTACACATAAAACACTTAGAGGGCCAAGAGGTGGTGTGATAATGATGGGGCAAAATTTTGATAATCCATGGGGAGAGTTGACGAAAAAAGGAAATCCCAAAAAGATGTCATTAATACTGAAAAGTGCTGTTTTTCCAGGTATGCAAGGAGGGCCTCTGGAACATGTTATTGCAGCAAAAGCAGTGTCTTTCGCTGAAGCATTGACTGATGATTATAGGATTTACATAGATCAAGTTATTAAAAATGCACAGGTTATGGCTAAAGCATTTGTTGCTAAAGGATATAACATCATATCAGGTGGTACGGACAATCACTTGATGTTAATAGATTTGAGAACTAAAAATATCACGGGTAAAGATGCGGAAAATGCATTGATAAAAGCAGATATTACTGTAAATAAAAATATGGTCCCTTTTGATGACAAGAGTCCATTTGTGACTTCGGGTATGCGTGTCGGTACTCCTGCAATGACTTCTAGGGGATTGAAAGAGAAGGATATTTTGCAAATTGTTGAATGGATTGATGATGTGATTGTAAATAGTGATGATGATACAAAAATAAATATTATAAAAAAGGAAGTGAATAAATATATGGAAAGTTTTCCCCTCTTTCCAACAATATCATAAAGATAAGGGGTTTTTTAGCCCCTTTTTTTATTTAAATTGAAAATCAGAAAGATGAATTACTTATTTGGAGATAAAACAAAGCTAATCTATTTTGTGAAGGCTACTACTAAATTAAGTCCTGTTGATGTGAAAAAGCTTTTATGGCTTTTTGGTGATAAAGAGCCAATGAAAGAGCATGCTATTGAGGGAAATTTTATTGGCCCACGTAAAGAAATGATTACACCTTGGAGTACAAATGCTGTAGAGATAACAGTTAACATGGGCATAGATGGGATAGAAAGAATTGAAGTTTTTTATCCTGTTACCAAAGAGGGGAAATTTGATCCAATGATAAATCAGAAATATAGTAGGATCGATGAGAATTCATTGACAATAGATAAAGAAGCTGAAGAGATTGTTCTGATTGATGATATTGCAAAATATAATAAGAAAGAAGGTCTTGCTCTCTCAGATGAAGAAGTTGAGTATCTAAATAAATTGAGCGAAAGAATTGATAGAAAGCTTACCGATACTGAAGTATTTGGATTCTCTCAAGTAAACTCTGAGCATTGTAGGCACAAAATTTTTAATGGGGTTTTTGTTATTGATGGGGTCGAAAAAGAATTGACCCTTTTTCAATTAATAAGAAAAACCTCAAACTTAAATCATAATAAAATTGTTTCGGCATATTCTGATAATGTGGCATTTATAGAAGGACCCCCTGCAATTCAATTTGCTCCTGCTAGTCCAGACAAATCTGCTTATTTTGAGGAGAAAGAGATTGAAACAATAATCTCTTTAAAAGCAGAAACCCATAATTTTCCTACTACAGTTGAACCTTTTAATGGCGCTGCTACCGGAACAGGTGGAGAGATTAGAGATAGAATGGCCGGAGGAAAAGGTAGTTTTCCTATGACAGGTTCTGCGGTATACATGACTTCTTTTGCCAGGTTGGAAGAGGGAAGAGAGTGGGAAAAACATACAGAGCCTAGAGATTGGCTATACCAAAATCCTGTCGAGCTTTTGATAAAAGCTTCTAATGGAGCAAGTGATTTTGGCAATAAATTTGGACAGCCGCTAATTAATGGCAGTATTTTAACTTTTGAATATATAAATAACAATAAAAAATATGGTTATGATAAGGTAATAATGCTAGCTGGTGGAGTAGGGTATGCGAAAAAAGAGGATAGTCATAAAGATGATGCATCAAAAGGGGACAAGATAGTGGTTATGGGAGGTGATAATTATAGAATAGGTATGGGTGGAGGAGCTGTTTCATCAGTTGCGACAGGAGAATTTAACAATGCGATTGAATTAAATGCTGTTCAAAGATCAAATCCTGAAATGCAAAAACGCGTATTTAATGCTCTTAGGGCTATGGCAGAAATGAATACTAATCCAATAGTTTCTATTCATGATCACGGTGCAGGAGGTCACCTTAATTCTTTGTCAGAGTTGGTGGAGACATCCGGTGGAATTATTGAAGTAAGAAAACTTCCTATTGGTGACAAGACTTTATCTTCGAAAGAAATACTGGGAAATGAGTCTCAAGAAAGAATGGGGCTGTTGCTAAAAGAAAAGGATGTCGAACTGTTGAAGAGGATATCAGATAGAGAAAGAGCTCCAATGTATGTCACAGGGGAAGCAACCGGTGATATGAGATTACAATTTGTAGACAAACTGTATAGTAATAAGCCATTTGATTTGGATTTGTTGGATTTATTTGGTAATCCTCCAAAGTCAGTTTTAAAAGATCAAACGATAAATGAAACCTATAATAGCCCGATTTATGATTTAGAAAAAGTGTATGAGTACACTAAGTCTATCCTACAAATGGAATCTGTGGGGTGCAAAGACTGGCTTACAAATAAAGTAGATAGGTCTGTGACCGGAAAAGTAGCGATGCAACAAAATACAGGAGTATTGCATTTACCTCTTAATAATTTGAGTATTACTGCAATAGATTTTAGTAATAAAAAAGGGATTGCTAACGCTATTGGACATTCTTCGATAGCCGGTTTGCTCAATCCGTCTTCAGGTTCTGTTATGTCTGTTGCAGAAGCTTTAACCAATATCATTTGGACACCGATAGATAATGGGATTAAAGGTATTTCTTTGAGCGCAAATTGGATGTGGCCGGCAAAAAATCCGGGAGAAGATGCGCGTTTGTATGAAGCGGTGAAGGCGTTGAGTGATTTTGCAATAGAATTAGGAATAAATGTTCCAACAGGAAAGGATAGCATGTCAATGAAACAAAAGTATCCAAATGGAGATGTAGTCTATGCTCCCGGAACAGTTATTGTATCTGCTATTGCAGAAGTGACAGATTATACAAAAGCAATCAAACCTGTTTTGAGAAATATTCCGGAGTCACATTTATTGTTAATAGACTTCTCTTCGGATCAAGAAAGAATTGATGCAAGTAGTCTCTCAATATTGTTAGGAAAATTGGGAGAAATCCCTCCTACTATTCGTGATTCCCAATATTTTGCAAAAACCTTTGATAGTGTTCAACAACTTATTGAGTCCGGAATGATTTTATCAGGACATGATGTTAGTTCCGGAGGACGTATTACTTCTTTATTGGAAATGGCTTTTTCTACGGATGGTTTGGGGCTTGATTTGGATATATCATCTCTTGATAATGAAGATATCATTTCATTTTTGTTTAGTGAGAATAGCGGCATATTTATCCAAGTGAAAGATTTAGAAGAAGTGAAAGCTTATCTAGAAGATAATAATATTGATTATAATGTTTTAGGGAATATAGTCAAGTCTGATTGCATAACTATAAGAAACGGGAGGAATAAATATGTTTTTAATATAGATGAATATAGAGATATATGGTTTAGAACCTCTTATTTGCTTGATTCCAAACAAACTTTGGGTGATTTGGCAAAAAAAAGGTTCGACAATTATAAGAAGCAAAAATTATCATATAAATTTCCAAAAGGCTTTGAAGGAAAATTTAAAAATTATAATTTAAAGAACAATCCAAAGCGTGAAGTCAAGGCTGCTATTATCAGAGAAAAAGGGATTAATGGAGATAGAGAGATGGCATATTCTTTATATTTGGCAGGGTTTGATGTGAAAGATATTCATATGACAGACCTTATTTCAGGAAGAGAGACACTGGAGGATATCCGGATGATAGTATTTCCGGGTGGGTTCTCCAATTCTGATGTTTTAGGCTCTGCTAAAGGTTGGGCCGGAGCTTTTTTGTATAATGAAACAGCAAATAAAGCTTTAAAAAGATTTTATGAAAGAAGAGATACTATGAGTCTTGGTGTGTGCAATGGATGTCAATTGATGGGGGAACTGGATTTAATCTATCCTGAAATAGGTAAAGGGCCGAGATTGTTGCACAATGATTCGGGTAAATTTGAATCTGCATTTTTAACTGTTGAAATCGCAAAGTCACAATCTATTATGTTAAAATCTCTAGAGGGTAGTAAACTCGGTATTTGGGTGGCTCACGGAGAAGGAAAGTTTGATTTTCCTACAGATCAAGAGGGAGATTATAGTATTCCAATGAAATATTCTTACGACTCATATCCTGGTAATCCTAATGGGTCACAGTTTGATGCAGCTGCTATATGTTCAAAGGATGGGAGACATCTTGCAATGATGCCACATCTTGAAAGAGCAATCTTCCCATGGCAATGGGCTCATTATTCTGAATCAGGATATGATGATGAACTTAGTCCTTGGATAGAAGCTTTTGTCAATGCAAGAATATGGTTGGAAAGGTAATATTTGATTATAAAATACGTTTATTTCTAGATTTTAATGACATTATAGACAAACATTAATTATATGAGATAAAAAATACATAATCAAAAATAATTAAAATGAAAAGAGTTTGTTTTATTAGTGCAATTTTAATGTTTACAGCATCCGCTTTCAGCCAAAATGTTTCAGCCATGAATGAAAAAAAAGCATATTTTGGCATTAGTATTGGCGCTTGTGCAGCTTCCCTTGTGACAAAAGAGGAATTGCCATCTAATCTTTCTGTAAATTACGGAGGAGGATGGAATATGGGTGTTTTTACTGAGGTAAATATGTCCAAATATTTTGCTCTGTCACCACGATTTGAAGTTAGTTTTATAGATGGAAATATTAAAAATAGAAGGGATGATAATAGAATAGTAATAAATAGATTTCTCCCTTTAACAATGGATTTTATGGTTCATGCCAAATTAAAAAGGGGAAAGTCTAAATTAAATCCTTATATCGCAGTTGGTCCAAAATATCAGAAAGTATTGAGCGATGGTGGTCGAGAATATGAGAAATGGTCAGATAAATCCAACTTAGCAATTGACTTTATAATGGGTATGGACTTGTTTTTTAAAAGATTTGTATTCGCTCCTGAATTGCGATATACTTATGGATTGACTGATTTGAATACTTTGTTTACTGATGTAGGAGAGATTAAAATGAATACTTTATCTTTAGTTTTTGTGTTTAAAGGCTGATACATATTATAGTATTGCTTCTAAATGTTGGAAGCTATTATTTTCTGCAAGATTTATCCTTTGATTTACATCTGACATGGGCGTTAGGTAAATTTATCCACACTTCAAAGCTATGACTTGTTCGGAATAATATATCTTATTATCCTATTTGTTGAGGGCAACAGTATCCCAATGCTGTTAGAATTAAATTGTTTCATTATTATGCTCTAGCTGTTATTGATGATTGACAGAATTGGAAAATTGCACTTATTAGTTTAGTGAAACAAAAAATACTTGTGTAAATATTAATCAGTACTTAGCATTATTCATATCTTTGCGGATTATTTAGAAAAAGGAAAGTAATAGCTATGAAGATATCATTAAATTGGCTGAGAGATTATATAAGTTTAGAAGGATTGTCTGTTGAAGAAATAAGTGAAATATTGACAGCCTTAGGGTTGGAGGTAGAAGGTGTTGAAAAAGTAGAAAGCTTAAAAGGTGGACTAAAGGGAATAGTAATAGGAGAGGTAAAAACTTGTGAAAAACATCCAAATGCTGATAAACTTTCTGTAACCAAAGTCGATTTGGGGACTGGCGATTTGGTCGATATTGTTTGCGGAGCACCAAATGTTGCAGCAGGACAGAAAGTACTTGTAGCTACTATTGGTGCTGTACTCTATAGTCCGGATGGTGAAGAATGGAAAATAAAGAAAGGGAAAATCAGAGGGGAGGTCTCCGAGGGGATGATTTGTGCAGAGGATGAACTTGGATTGGGCAATAGCCATGATGGTATAATGGTATTACCAAATGATGCTGGAGTGGGGACTTTGGCAAGTGATTATTTTAAAGTAGAAGAAGATTGGGTTTATGATATAGATTTGACGCCTAATAGATCTGATGCTACTTCCCACATTGGTGTCGCAAAGGATTTGGCAGCTTATTTGAAAGTAAATAAAAATCATGATGGGGTAGTTACTTATCCTGTGATAGATTCCTTTTCAAAGGATGATAAGGGACTTGATATCGAAGTCATAGTTGAAGATAAGGATAAATGTCCTAGATATGCCGGAGTTGTGCTAGATGATATAGAAATTAAAGATTCACCTGATTGGCTGAAAAATAAACTTACTTCTATCGGAGTTAAATCAATAAATAATATAGTTGATATTACCAATTTTATTTTGCATGAATTTGGACAACCCTTGCATGCATTTGACGCTGATAAGATCAAAGGGAAAACACTTATAATAAAGACATTACCTGAAGGTACTTTATTTAAGACTTTAGATGAAAATGAGATAAAATTGCGAGAGGATGATTTGATGATTTGCGATGTAGATTCTAATCCTCTTTGTATGGGAGGTGTCTATGGAGGATTTGATTCAGGCGTAAGTGATACAACTAAACGAATTTTTCTTGAATCAGCTTATTTTGACCCTAAGACAATACGAGTTTCGAGTATGAAGCACAATCTTCGAACTGATGCTGCAATGGTCTTTGAGAAGGGAGCAGATCCAAGTATGACCATTTTGGCCTTGAAGCGAGCCGCTAATCTTATGAAAGAATTGGCTGGAGCAAAAATAGTTTCTGAGATAGTGGATATCTACCCGGAGGAAATTAGGCCGGTTGAAGTACTGGTAAAATATGAACATATAAATAGACTTATAGGTTTGACCATGGATGTCGGGGAAATCAAAATTATATTGGATGCATTGCATTTTGATATTGTAAAAGAAGATGACGAGTCTGTAGTGATAAAAATTCCTACTAACAAGGCAGATGTAACTAGGGAAGCAGACGTGATTGAGGAAATATTAAGAATATATGGGTTGAACAATGTGCCTATTCCGGCAAAAGTATCTATATCTGTAAATCATTCTGATGGTAAGGAGAAATATAAAGTGAGGAATTATTTAGCGGATTATTTTACCAATCAAGGTTTTTATGAGGCGATGAGTTTGTCCCTGTCAGAGTCAGAAAAGTATATAAATATTTTGGATTATAAAGAAGATCAATTGGTATTTATCAATAATACTTCTAATGTGAATCTAAATATAATGCGACCTGAGATGTTGCTCTCAGCATTGGATAATGTAAAATTCAATCTCAATCGCCAGGCAAAAGATATAAATATGTACGAGTTTGGTAGGTCTTATTATTTTGTCGGAGGTGAAATAGAAGAAAGAGAGTATTTGTCATTTTATATGACAGGAAAAAGATATGAAGAGTCTTGGAATTCGGATAATAATAGAAAAGTTGATTTTTATACAGCCAAGGCACATATGTCAAATGTATTGACTAAAATGAATATTGCTCAATACCAAAGTTCTCCGATTGAGGATGATCCAAGATTTGAATATGGCATTAAATTGCACAAAGGAAATATTGTAATAGCTAAATATGGAAAAGTCAATGCAAAAGTAGCAAAGGCAATGGATGTCAAACAAGATGTATTTTATTGCGAAATCGCTTTTGAAACCCTTGTGAGGTTTAGTTCAGATAAGATGCATGTCGAATCTATTAGTAAATTTCCTGTAAGTAGAAGAGACATTGCGATGATTATTGATGAAAATGTGAAATTCTCAGATATAGAAAAATTGGCAAATAAATCTATAAAGAAAATATTGAAATCGGTTAATTTGTTTGATGTTTATTCTAATGACGAACAACTAGGAAAAGGTAATGTCTCTTATGCAGTAGCATTGATGTTTGAAGATAAGACAAAAACCCTTAATGACAAAGTTATAGACAAAAGCTTTAAGAAATTTATTTATCTATTAGAGAAAGAACTTGGAGCGAAAGTTAGAAAATAGTGCTCATTATTAATTATTGTTTGTCCATGAAGTTATTAAAGTCTTATCATAAAAAATATAATAAAAATATATAATTTATTGAGTTGAAATTGATTATTTGGAATTAATTTAAGTTGTTTATGATTTCTTCAAGATGTTGTTCATTCATGCATTTAAAATGTTCTTTTGGACAGGCATTAAAACCTATTTTCGAACAAGGCCTACACCGTAATCCTACTACTTCAAAATTGGTTGTTTTTACATTGATGTCTCCATAATATGGATACATTCCAAATTCAGGAACAGTATTTCCCCATAAAACAATTGTTTCTTTTTTTAATGCAGCTGCAATATGCATCATTCCTGTATCAGAAGTCAATACTTTTTGACTGTTATCAATTATTTGTGCTGATTGTTGCAGGCTAATTTTTCCGACCAAGTTGATTATTGGTTTGTCTATCGAATTTTCAATTTTAAATGCATCTTCAATAACGTCCTTACCACCTATCAGAACTATATTATTCTCTGTATTTGATATTATCTTGATCAATAAATCTATGGGTATTTTTTTTGTAAAATGTTTTGCCCCCATAGAAATACAAATGTATTTGGCTGGTACCATAAAATGAGATGTGAATTGAGTATCAATATTGTAATAGAATTCCAATCCTTTTCCATCATTTTTTCCTCCGAGCGGTTTTATTGTGTCAATATATCTATCTACGATATGAGAAATAGCAATTCTCTTGTTGAAATTGACCATAAGCCATTTATCCCAATTCTTTTTGTCGAGCCTATAAGCTTTTATTCTAAGTTTAGATATTAGTATATTAGAACGTAGATTATTATGCAAATCTATAACAAAATCATATTTCTCTTCTTTGAGAAATGGAATGATTTCATTGATGTTTTGGTTAAAATAGTATACTTTTTCAATGTTGGGGTTTTTGTCCAACAGGGAAGTGAACTTTGCTTTAGTGACATAATGCACAGTAGCTCCTAATTGGCTCTTTGCAATACGAGGTATCGGTGAAGTAAGTACTATGTCGCCAATAGAACTAAATCTTACAATTAGTAATTTCAAGATATAAGTTTTTAAATTAATAACTCAAAGATAGTAAATAAGTTTATAATTAAGTTATATCTCCGTCTGGTTACCGGAATTTAGTAGATATCCACTGCTTTTTATAAAGGTTAGTGCGTATATTTTGCTGAAAAAACATCATTTGATTCGGAATTTTTAAGAGCAAAAAAAGAGCTTGCCTTCAGCCAAGGCAAACTCCAATATCTCCGATTAAAACCGGAAAATATATTTTAAAAAGATTATGCTTCTTCTGATTTTTCTGTCAAAAGCTCTTTTTCTATTACGTCTATCAAAGTAGATTTTGGTAGAGCACCTACTTGCATCATTGGTTTTCCTCCTACCGGAATGAATAGGATACTCGGAATACTCCTAATGCCAAACACACCAGATAATTCTCTTTCTGCTTCAGTATCCAATTTATATATTTTTACTTTACCTTCATATGTTTCTGAAAGTTCTTCAAGTATAGGAGCAACCATTTTACACGGGCCGCACCAGTCTGCGTAAAAGTCAATTATTGCAGGTACGCTATCTTTGTAGTTCCATTCTTTTTCTTGTGTATAGTCAAATATTTCGTCAAGAAATAATTGGTTTGTCAATTTAATTGTCGCCATAATGATTTTTTGTTTAATATTTTGATATAAAAATAACTAAATGATAATATTCTGTATTTATTAACATTTGAACATCCTAACAAAATATAATTGGTTTTGTTCTCGAAAATTAAAAAAAATATTTATGTTTTGTAAGTATTTAATATGAGAGTTGACTATTCATTGTTAATAATATATTAATTGGAATAATAATTATAATAGAATTTCACTTTTTTGAGTATTATTGCAGTAAATATAAATAATTAGAGGTTATTTTATTTTAAATTAGAGCAGTTAAAGCTTGAATAATTAAATTGAGGCAATTTATGAAAAAAAATATTGGTATTTTATTGGTGTTAATTTTTGTAGTATTGGGAAATGTTAATGCGCAAAAAGTGAATTGGATGAGCTGGGAAGATATGCTTAAAAAACAGAAAGTAGAAAAAAGGAAAATTATTATTGATTTGTATACTGATTGGTGTGGTTGGTGTAAAAGAATGGACAAGACTACGTTTAGAAATCCTGTAATTGTAGATTACATCAATAAAAAATACTACGCTGTAAAATTCAATGCAGAACAACATGAAGATGTAATCTTTGATGGCAATGTGTTTAAATTTGTACCTCAGGGTAGAAGGGGTTATCATGAATTTGCTGCTGCATTGACACAAAATAATCTTTCATATCCTACATATGTTTTTATGACAAGTGATGTGCAGATATTGCAAGTGTTTGCAGGATATCAGCAAGCTAGAGAATTTGAGTATATATTAAATTTCTTTGGTGACGATATTTATAAGGAAACAAAATGGGGAAAATTTGAAAAAGACTTTAAACCGAAAATAAAATAAATAGGAGACTTATTAAAATTTGTTTTTAGATATAACAATCAAATCAAAATTATTAAACGAAAAAGAGTCGTTTTTTAAACGACTCTTTTTTATTTATAGATAATTCTTTTTACGGTTTAAAAATGATTTTTCTCATTCTTAAACTTTCCGGAGTTACTTCCAAGTACTCGTCTTCTTTTATATATTCTAGTGCCTCTTCAAGAGAAAATGTAATTTTTGGTGCTAGTTTAGCATTATCATCTGTACCTGATGCTCTCATGTTCGTTAGCTTTT
This sequence comes from Saprospiraceae bacterium, assembly GCA_026986005.1. Lineage (GTDB taxonomy): Bacteria > Bacteroidota > Bacteroidia > Chitinophagales > Saprospiraceae > JADJGA01. The sequence goes on along the minus strand of JALSPK010000120.1, from coordinate 24,600 downwards.
TTGCTCTGGTTACATTTACACCAAGATCCGAATCTCTTGTATATTCTCCTACGACCATTCCGATATAAACTTTGTCTTTTGGTTCGACAAAAAATTTACCTCTATCTTGTAGCCTGTCTAGGGCAAAAGCTAATACTTGTCCCTCATTAATAGAAACCAGAGAACCTTTGTTTCTGTCGGGAATTCCTTCTTTGAATTCATCAAATTTCAAGAAGCTGTGATTCATTACAGCAGTACCACCCGTAAGAGTTAGTACTTTATTTCTAAGACCAATAATTCCTCTGGATGGTATTTCAAATTCTAAATGCTGTAAATCCCCTTTTGGGTTCATCACTTTCATGTCTCCTTTACGTAGAGTTACAATCTCTATTACTTTGCCTGAATATTCATCAGGAACATCGACAACCAATACTTCATAAGGCTCAAATTTTCTTCCGTTTTCTTCTTTGAATAGGACTTGAGGTTTGCCTACTTGAAACTCAAATCCTTCTCTTCTCATAGTCTCAATGAGAACGGATAAGTGCATCACTCCTCGACCAAATACTCTAAATGTATCTTCTCGATCGGTCTCTTCTATTTTGAGAGCGAGGTTCTTTTTTGTTTCATTATACAATCTATCTCTAAGATGTCTAGATGTTACATATTTTCCTTCTTTTCCAAAAAAAGGTGAGTTGTTAATAGTAAAAACCATACTCATTGTAGGCTCATCCACAGCTATTCTTCTCAAAGGAATTGGATTTTCCAGATCACAAATAGTGTCTCCGATTTCAAAATCATTAAGACCGACAACTGCACAAATATCTCCGCTTGATACTTCTTTTACTTTTTCTCTACCAAGACCTTCAAATATATAAAGTTCTTTTATTCTTACTTTTTTTGTAACGCCTTCATTTTGAAATAAAGTAAAATCTTGTCCTTCAATGATTGTTCCCCTATATACTCTTCCAATTGCTATTCTGCCTACAAAATTGGAATAGTCCAAAGAGGTTATTTGCATTTGAAGACCACCTTTCTTTACTTGAGGAGCCGGTATTTCTTCGACTATTGTATCCAGTAAAAACCTCACATTATCAGTTGGTTTTTGCCAGTCGTCATTCATCCATCCTTGTTTTGAAGATCCATATACCGTTTTGTAGTCCAATTGTTCTTCAGTTGCATCCAAATTATACATCAAGTCAAACACATCATCATTCACTTCTTCCGGTTTGCAGTTATCTTTATCAACTTTATTGACCACAACAATAGGTTTTAGTCCTAACTCCAGAGCTTTGCCAAGCACAAATCTAGTTTGAGGCATAGGTCCTTCAAAAGCATCGACTAATAACAATACGCCATCTGCCATTTTTAATACTCTTTCTACTTCTCCACCAAAATCCGCGTGACCGGGAGTATCAATTATATTTATTTTTACACCTTTATAGTTTACAGAAACATTCTTTGAAAGGATGGTAATTCCTCTTTCCTTTTCTAGGTCATTGCTGTCGAGGATCAAATCCTTCTTCTCTTTTCTTTCGTCTATTAGGTTGCTCTCATGAATAATCTTATCTACTAAAGTTGTCTTACCATGATCGACATGGGCTATTATTGCTATATTTCTTATTGATTGCATTAAATTGTATTTAATTAGAAAAAACAACACTTTACAATGTTGTTTTTTAGATTTGGTTTAAACGGCTGCAAAGGTCTAATAAATTTCTAATATTTTGCTATTACTAAGTAATAATTGTTGATTTAGTATAGTAATTAACTGTATAAAGTTGGTTTTTGGCTAATAATTATCAAAATATTGAGAATTTATTATTAATATATAAAAAATCTTTAATATTTAATTAAATTTGCGTTTCGTATAATTTAAAAAGAGTTACTTGCGTTAACTGTTTATTATTGCAAACTAAAACTTAAAATAAGACTTATGATGGATTTGTTGTTTTTTTTAATTCCGCAGGCTCAAGAGACAGAAGAAGTGAAGCAAAGCATTTTTGACCTCATTATGAAAGGAGGACCTATGGGGGTTGCTATTGTTGGTATATTGATATTATTGTCAGTTGTAGCGACATATATATTTATCGAACGAATGATGACGATTAGAAAAGCCGGTAAAACAGATAATTCTTTTTTCAATAATATCAAATCTGCTGTTGCTGCAGGCAACATCGAAGGGGCAAAAGCAATGTGTCAGTCAAATGATACACCTATGTCAAGAATGATACTAAAAGGACTAATGAGGATAGGTAAACCACTGAGAGATATCGATGCGGCAATTGAGAATGTGGGTAATCTTGAACTGTATAAATTGGAAAAAAACCTTTCTACACTTGCAAGTATTTCCGGAGCTGCTCCTATGATTGGGTTTTTTGGAACTGTTACAGGTATGATTATGGCATTTTATACGATGGCAACAGAACAAAATGTAAGCCCTGATGCTCTTGCCGGTGGTATTTATCAGGCATTGATTACTACAGCAGTAGGTTTGGCAATAGGTATATTTTCTTTTGTAGGATACAACTATTTAGTAGCATTGGTTGATAAAGTAGTCTTCAAAATGGAGCAAACCAGTGTTGAATTTATGGACTTATTGCAAGAACCAACAAATTAATATATTTTAGTTAAACTATATTATGGGCCTAAAGAAGAGAAATAAAATAAGTGCTGAATTTAGTATGTCATCATTGACAGATATCATTTTTTTGTTATTGATATTTTTTATGTTGACATCGTCTATGGTTCAGATTAATTTTGAAGTAGCTGAATCCAATTCCAGGACAGTTGCTCCTACGGACATTTCGGTCGTACTTATGCGTGATAATTCTATTATATTCAATGGACGTAAAATTGCAAAATCAGAAGTTAATAAAAATGTAAGAAAGGAATTGAAGAAGTTGGATAAGGATAAATTGAAAAATGCAACTTTGACTATCGTAGCTGAAAAAGGAGTACCGTATAAGAAGATATACGAAATGATGAAAATTGCAAATAGAAATAAAATGCGTGCTATTATAGGAACTCAACCAAAAAAATCATAATGGGCTTAAAGAAAAAAACAAAAATAAGTGCTGAGTTTAGTATGTCATCATTGACAGATATTATATTTTTGCTGTTAATATTTTTTATGTTGACCTCTTCTATGGTGATACCAAATGCATTGAATTTAAGTTTGCCCGGACGTTCCAATTCAAAAGCAGTCCCTAAAACGAAACCATTTGAAATAGTGATTGCCAAAGATGGTAAATTCTTTGTAAATAGCAAAAGAATTGGTGCAGTAGCACTTGAAAGAGCGCTTAAAAAAATCAAAAATAAACGACGGGGAGGTAAAGTAAGTATTATTATTTCACCCAATGCTAATGTTGCAAATGAAAAAGTGGTTGAAGTAATGGATATCGCATATCGGCTAAAGATTGATGCAATAATGGCAAAACCTAAGTAAATAAAATATCTGTATTGATATGAGATATGGTAGGAAATGACCTAAATAGTGAAAATACCTACAAAAAAATAGGGCTTACTATTAGCCTTGTTTTACATGCTTTGCTGTTTGCAATTATTTTGCTTTGGCCTTCTTTGAGATATAACTTCCCTCCTCCGGGAAAAGAAGGTATTTTAGTGATTTTTGGAGACACACCTGAGAGTTCCGGGGAAGATATTGATAAAGATTCAAATTCTGAAAAAAATCAAATTCAGGATGAAGCTATTATACATAAAAAGGATCGTGATAAAAGAGATGTCGAAAAGACAAAGCCTAATAAGAAAACAAAAGTTGAAAAGGACTTGGAAGACGATAATAGTAAAGTTGTAGTCGATTCAAAAGCGAAAGACAACACTGATTTGGCAAAAGAACTCACTCCTGAAAAAACAATAAAGGAAGCAAAAAGTGAATTTGGCAAATTGTTTAATTCTAGAGGGGCTAAATCCAAGCAGAATGGAAGGCAAGGAGATCCATTAGGGGCAAGAGATGCTAAAATGCTTGAAGGTATAACACGTGGTAAAGGAGAGATAGGGGAAGGGCTTGACTCCAGGGGAATATTATTTGAACCTGATTTTGAAGATTCTTCTCAAAAGGCAGGAAGAGTAGTAGTAAAAGTTTGTATTAATGAAAGAGGTAATGTGATCAACTCTAAATATACTCAGAGAGGATCAACGACCACAGATTGGGAATTGATAGCTATAGCTGAAAAAAATGCTAAAAAATATCGTTTTACTCCTTCCAATAAAAAGGAGCAATGCGGGACGATTATTATAGATTTTATCGTAAACTAAATAGTGTCTGTCCATAAAGTCATTAAAATTTAAAAATATTCTTTTTGCGATATTTTTATTTTATTCAAATTACTGATGCTAAGGCATCGCTAATCCTCATAAAGATAAAAATCTCATCAAAAATCTTTATTTTTCAAAAATCAAGCACTTTATAGACAGACACTAGTTAGAGTCTGTCCTTAAATTCATTAAAATTATTATTTTAAGTGTAACATTTTCTTGAGAAGGGTATTATTGATTTTAAGGTCGCCTTAATTTACATTTGGGCGGGTTTGTTCTGAATTAGCTGGAAACATTCTTTTTTGTAAAGGCTGGGACAAAAAAAAAGAGGCTGCCGAAATAGCAACCTCTATAGTATGTTGTTTTTAATAATTGTTTATTTTGCAACTACAAATTTCTTTGACAACATTTTTTCTTTTGTAAATATTGTAAAGATGTATGTACCTGCAGGTAAAGCTTCAGTATTAAATGTTTGGATATCTTTTTTAAAGTTGTAGATATTTCTCATTTCAATGATATCACCATTAATATTATGTATTGCTATTGTTGCATGGTCAATCACTTTATTAAAATTAATGTCAGCCACTAATTTTTCTTGTACTGGGTTTGCAAATTGAACTGTGTTATTAGGTAGTAATTCGTCTTTTGTTGCATTAGGTGGTACAATGGCAATATGAAGTTTCATACCTAACATCCATGAACCATAATTACTCCTATAACTTGTCCATCCACCATTAGCTCCTGGGTAATATCTTAAAGCAGTTACTTGTTCAGGGTAAGAGTATCTCTTTTCTGAGTTGAATTTATCATCACTTGGACCTTGATTGTCATATCCTACAAAATAATATACTGTTTCACTTACATCAAAAAATGTTGAAACCAAATATTTTGTATTAGGGTGCATTACTACATAATCATTTTCACCGTCGGAATCAATTATCGGTTTTGACAAAAACTCATATTCATCAGCACTTTCAATGACTTCGTCAGTAGAACCTAAGTAGTTAAGATTTACGTTGTCAACGTTGTCAATAAATATCCCCGCGTTTTCCTCATTAGCAAAGTTGCTAAAATCATCGTTAATAGTATCAGCTACACTAAAAAGAGCCATTTGGAAAGGAAAGTCAGTCAATCCGTCACCAGCAAGAGTACCTACCCTTTGGTTCAATTCAACGGTTTGAACAGAAATATTATCTGATTCAACCCAATCACCGGTTTTGTAGTAGCTTAAAAAATAAATTTGGGCATCAGCAGTATTTCCACCTTGCCAACCTATCCCACGTACTCTACCACCATCATCAAAAGTAAAATTATTATCGAAGTCTAGAGTTCTGTTTTCATTATCCCAAACTTCATCCTGTTTTTCTTGCACTCTAAAGTAATGAGAAACAACTTTTTTGAAATCGGAAGCTGCATTATCATATTCTATTTTATACTCTGCTCTGTATAATCCGGTATCCAACATCTCATCAGGTGTAAAGGTACTGAAATCAATAGTAGCTGTGTCACGAGGTGAAAGATTAAAAATTGTATTTTTACTATAAATAGTTTCTTCTGTAAAGTCTTTAATTATTGATGCAGTAGCTTTTATGTCTTTCATGTCTTTCTGCCCTCCGGCATTGAGTACATCCATTTTAAACTTCATAGGAGTTCCCTTCGTCTGCATTTGAGGAATAATATATCTTTGAGAAGGATACCAAGATGCCGAAATTCTTGGATCAGCGTTTAACCCATTAAGAATAGTTACATCGTCTATTATCCAAAAATAATATCTGTCTTCCCAAATAAATTTAACTTTTACATCTTCTTGGGCACCTGCGTATTGTGATATATTTAAAAATACTACAGAGTTAGTTTTTGTACTTTCGTTGACGGAAAGTTCAGAGTTGATAGTATAAGGAGGACTCCATGTTTCACCTCCATCGTTTGAGACTGCAACTTTTGCAACTCCATGCCATGTTCTAAATGATTGGTAGAATGTTAACCAAACTGTTGTATCGTTTGCACATGAAAAGCTAGGAGATATCAATTCTGCTTTTTGAACTGCAGCTTGAACGCTGTTATCATAAAAATCTGAATCAAATACCGCAGCACCATTTGAAGCAGACGGGGAAAATAGGATACTTCCAAGGCCTGAATACGTTCCTTGATCCGCTTTAGCATCTGCTTCCCAAACCCAAAGGAAATTTGTTGTGTCTGGTTCAATAGATTTTACTGTCCAGTCATTCAGACCTCCATCAAATTCTCCGTTTTTGTCGCCAGGACCTCCCCAGATTACTGTTTGCGCTGTACTATATTGCCCTACAAAAGCAATGGTAAAAATTAATAATACTAATTTTGTAAAATGTTTTTTCATAAGTTTGACTTTTTTAATTTAAAAATAATTTTGTGAATTGTATTTAATAGCTTCACTTAAAATTAATGACAAAGATATAGTAAACCTTGCTATTATCCAAGATTTAATTAAAATTTAATTATTAAATAATCTTTTTTCACTATTGTATATTGGTTATGTGAGCTGTTTTCGTCCCAAAAGTTTATTGTTTGTATAGAAAGCTAAATTTTTATTATCGTAATTTATAATTAATATAAATAAACTTTGTATGTTTGGTTTTTTTTAATTTTAAACTTATAATAATGAAAAAGATTTTTACAAATATTTTGATTGGAATACTTGTCCTTGGTTTAGGTTTTTCTTTTAAACATGGAGTTACAAAAAAAGGGCAAGATAGAACCGGTTCGCCATTGAGTATCGGGAAATGTTTTAATTGTCACAAGGCAGGTAAGTTTGGGGTTTCTCTTGAAATGAAAATTTTTGAGGGAGAAAATGAAGTCAATAACTATACTCCCGGTCATAGATATAAATTAAAATTTCAAATAAAACATACAGGGAATCCTTCTAAATTTGGTTTTCAAATCACGAGTTTGAATAAGGAAAACAAAGATGGAGGTAAATTTGAAAACTTGCCTGATGGTTTTGCTTTGAGAAAGTTGTCCGGGGTAAATTATATAGATCATACAAGTCCAAGACCGGTTCAGTTTTTGAATGTTGATTGGGTCGCTCCGGCTACTCATGAAGGTGATGTTACGGTATATTTCGGAGGGATTGCTGCAAATGGAAATGGAGGAACAAGTGGTGATGGAGGAGCAGTGAAGTCATTTAAAATAGCAGACGGGACTACCGGTTTGGATTATTTGAGTTTGGAAAATGATAACGATTTGTTTATTCTGGATGGTATTGTTCACACTAACTATTTAAGATTGAGAAAGCTAAAAGCAGACAATTTCTCTTTTAAGATATTTGATAGACAAGGCAGAATCATATTAAAAAATAATATTTATAATTACACTTCCAGTAACTATGATTTAATGCTTAACGGATTGAGTTCTGGTTTATATTTTATCCAAATGATCTCTAGTAAGAAATCAACGGTAAAGTCTTTTGTAGTTAAATAGTGTCTGTCCATAAAGTCATTAAATTCTAAAAATAATCTCCGACCACCTCGCTACTGCCAGGGGGGGCATTTTCCGGCAAGAAGTAGGGAGACCTTTGCCTTGTATAGTGTAGAGAATGGGGCAATTGTTCTGAATCTTAGTATAAATGATTAAATAATTAAACGATTAATCCCATATGTTTTCTTTAATATTGTTATCATAAGCTATCTTGCGTGCTAAAACAAAAAGATAATCAGAAAGCCTATTGATATATTTTAGCAAAATGATATATACTTCATTTTTATCTTGAATAGCTACTACTCTACGTTCAGCCCGGCGGCATATTGTCCTGGAGACATGTGTCAAGGCGATTAATTTAGAGCCTGATGGTAAAATGAAGTTTTTCAAAGGCTCTAAATTTTTTCCCATATCATCGATATTTTTTTCTAAAAATGATATTTCTGCCTCGTCAAATTGTTGTATTAAATCTGGTTTGTTTGGGTTAGTGGCCAAAATAGAGCCAATATCAAATAATCGTTTTTGTATCCTTAACAGATCCTTTTGAATATTTGCGTTATTTGATTCTGCAATCACTAAACCGATAAATGAATTCAATTCATCAATCGTTCCATATGCTTCGATTCTGATATTTGATTTGGATAAAGTCATCCCACCAAATAGAGAAGTCATTCCTTTATCTCCTTTCCTTGTATATATTTTCATGGTTTTATTTCTATAAATAATTCATTCTTTTTAAATCATTATTTGTATGCATCAATTAACACTTTAAGTATTTGAATTGCAGAATCCGGAATAACGGTACCCGGGCCGAAAACACCGGCTACACCGGATTTAAACAAAAAATCATAATCCTTTTTTGGTATGACTCCACCTACAATTAATAATATATCTTCTCGTCCTATTTTTTTCAATTCATTGATTGTTTCAGGAACAAGTGTCTTGTGACCTGCAGCTAGAGAAGAAATGCCAAGAATGTGAACATCATTTTCAGCTGCTTGTTTTGCCGCTTCTGCTGGAGTTTGAAACATTGGGCCTATATCAACATCAAACCCAATGTCTGCAAATGCTGTAGCAATGACCTTAGCTCCACGATCATGCCCGTCTTGACCCAATTTTGCTATCATTATTCTTGGGCGTCTTCCGACCAGATTAGCGAATTTGTCTGCATATTTTATCGCTTCCATAAAATGTTTATCAGTTTTTATTTCTTTTGAATAAATTCCTGTTATTGTTTGAGATTTAAATTTGTATCTCCCAAATGATTTTTCCATGGCATCTGAAATCTCACCTATTGTAGCCCTTTCTCTAGCTGCGATTACTGCAAGTTGCAATAGGTTTCCTACATTGTCCTTGGCAGCCTTAGCAAGATCATTCAAGGCTTTTTGTGTTTTGACTTCATCTCTACCTGCTTTCACGAGTTTAATCCTTTCGATTTGGCTTAATCTAACTTTTGTATTGTCAACTTCTAGTGTTTCCAATTCAGTTTTTGTATCGTTTATATAGGTGTTTACTCCTATAACCATTGTTTTGCCTCCATCAATTTTTGCTTGTTTTTTTGCTGCGGCTTCTTCAATCCTCATTTTGGGGATACCTTTTTCTATGGCTTTGGTCATACCACCATACTTCTCTATTTCTTTTATGTGTTTCCACGCTTTTTCGATAAGCTGTTCTGTGAGTGATTCAATAAAATATGCTCCACCAAACGGATCAACTGTTTTTGTGATATCCGTATTTTGTTGAAGTATTTTTTGAGTGTCCCTAGCTATTTTTGCTGAGAAATCGGTTGGTAATGCAATCGCTTCATCCAAAGCATTGGTGTGCAATGATTGTGTACCTCCAAATGCAGCTGCCATAGCTTCTATAGTAGTTCTGGCTATATTGTTAAAAGGGTCTTGTTCTGTCAAACTATATCCGGATGTTTGGGAGTGAGTTCTCAATGCTGTTGATTTTGGATTTTTAGGATTAAACTGATTGACAATTTTAGCCCAGAGGACTCTCCCTGCTCTCATTTTGGCTACTTCCATAAAGAAATTCATTCCTATTCCCCAAAAAAAAGAAAATCTTGGGGCAAAACTATCTATGTCCAAGCCTACTTTTAATCCGGCTTTTATATATTCTAATCCATCAGCTAAAGTATATGCTAATTCTATATCTGCCGGTGCTCCTGCTTCATGAATATGATACCCACTTATGCTTATCGAGTTGAATTTTGGCATGTTTTGGGAAGTATAAGCAAATATATCTGAAATTATTCGGACTGAAGGAGTAGGGGGGTAGATATATGTATTTCGTACCATAAATTCCTTTAAAATGTCATTTTGGATCGTTCCTGATAATAATTTTTTATCTATACCTTGTTCTTCGGCTGTGACTATGTAGAAAGCCATTATTGGTATTACTGCTCCATTCATCGTCATAGAGACACTCATTTTATCGAGAGGAATCCCATCAAATAGGATTTTCATATCTTCGACTGAGTCAATAGCTACTCCAGCCATACCAACATCTCCTTTTACTCTAGGATGATCAGAGTCATAACCTCTGTGTGTAGCAAGGTCAAAAGCTACAGAAAGCCCTTTTTGTCCGGCTTTGAGATTCTTTTTGTAAAACTCATTAGATTTTTCAGCTGTTGAGAATCCTGCGTATTGTCTTATAGTCCAAGGTCGACCGGTATACATTGTTGTGTATGGTCCTCTAAGATAAGGTTTTGCTCCTGATATGAATTTTTCATAAGGTAATGCTTTAATATCATCTTTGTAGTAAACAGATGTTATTTTTATATCTTCGGCCGTACTCAATTTTGATTTTCTTCTTGAGATTTCTCTACCTAAATTTAAATCTAGCTTCTGTTTTTTAAATTTTATTTCTTCCATATCACAAAGGTGAATTTATTTGTTTATTCTAGCTAAAATAATGGTACTGCAAATATACTCTTTATTTTATTTAGTGTCTGTATGAATAGATTCTATTTTAATAATTTTTGTAAATATTTTTAAATTATAAAATACATGTGGTGGTTTCTTATTAAAATAATGTAGTATTTGGAGCATCGAGGTATATAACAAAATTTAAAATTTCAATTCGTAGCCTCTAGCTCATAAACGTGGATCGATCAATATAGCGATAAAATGAAATGCACCAGTTGTATTGTTTGAATAAATTTTTATTATCTTTGTGTTTGTATGAGATTGAGCAGTATTTATATAAAGGGTTTTAAAAGCTTTTACAAAGAGACTAACATAAATTTTAATGAAAGAGTCACGGGAGTTGTCGGTCCCAATGGATCGGGTAAATCCAATATCGTTGATGCTATAAGGTGGGTGCTTGGCGAACAGAAAACAACAGAACTGAGACTGGATTCTATGTCTGATTTGCTGTTTAACGGGACAAGCAAACGAAAGAAAAGCTCTATGGCGCAAGTGACTTTGACTTTTGATAATACGAAAAATCTTCTTCCTACGGAGTATAATACGGTCGCTATATCAAGGGTATTGTACCGAAGTGGTGAAAGCGAGTACCGTATTAATGATGTTGCTTGCAGGTTAAAGGATGTTCGTTCATTATTTATTGATACAGGTATTGGTTCGGACTCTTACGCGATTATAGCCCTTAATATGGTTGAGGATATTCTTGCAGACAACAATGGTTCAAGGCGAATGATGGTCGAGCAGGCTTCCGGGATATCTAAATTTAAAAAGAGGAAGAAGGAGACATTGGCAAAGTTGAAGTTGACTAAGGTTGACCTAGATAGAATTGAGGATTTATTGTTTGAGATAGAAACAAATTTAAAAGATTTAGAAAAGCAAGCGAGAAAAGCTGAAAGGTTTATTAAAATCAGGGATCAGTACAAAGATTTTAATATCAAATTGCAATTATTGAAATATGATAAAGTTGTAGATTCGACCAAAGATGTTTCAAAGAGTATCAAAAACGAATTGACTAATTATCGAAATCTTGAAGTGGAGGTTGTGAAAAAAGAGGCCGTTTTGGAGAAATATAAAAAGGAGATTGTCGAAAGTGAAAAGAATTTAAGTGATTTTCAGCGGAAAATAAATGAGCATCTTGATACACTCAGGAAAAATGAAAATGAAAAACAACTTCTTAAACAAAAGCATAATTTTAATAAAAATAAAAAATCTGAACTACTTCGGTTAAAAACGGAAATCAGAAATAAGTTGGATCAGCAAAGTTCATCAATAAAAAAAATAAAATCAAGACTAAACGAAGAAAAGACTAGGCTTGGTGTTTATGAAAAGTCATTTGAAGAATCAAACAAAATTCATATTGATATTAAGACTAAATACGATGCGGTAAAGTCTATTGTTGATAAGTCCAATTTGATGAGAAAAGAGTTGGAAGATAGAAAATTTCAGCTTTTGAAGTCACAGGCAGTTTCCCAGAATAATATTGAAAATATCAAGGTAGTTAATGATAGAAAGAGGGAGAAAATCAAACGTATTTCGGAAGATCTGAAAAATTTGAAAAACAATTTTAAAAATAATGAAATTCATAAAAATAAACTTCAGGAGGAGTTGAGGATTTTGGAACAAGAAAAAGAGAAGAGAGAGCAATTGCGAAAAAATGTAATTGAAGAATTGGAGCGATTTAGGCAGCAAAAAGCAGAAATCGGACGTAACCTTGACGCTAAAAGAAATGAATTCAGACTTGTTAAAAGTATGGTTGACAATTTAGAAGGATTTCCGGAGTCTATTAAGTATTTGCACAAAAAATGGAACCCTGATATACCGTTATTGACAGATATTATTTCCACTTCAGATGAATATAAAATCGCGATTGAAGCTTTTTTAGAACCGTATTTGAATTACTTTGTTGCTGATAATAGTTATCAGGCTCGTGAAGCTATAAGTTTGTTGCGAAAAACTCAAAAAGGAAAGGCAAACTTTTTCGTTTTGGACAGAGTGAAAGAATCAAAAAAGATCAAGGGTTTTTCAGAAAATTATATCGCAGCGTTGGATATAGTTGATTATGATAAAAAGTATAAGAAACTGGTAAAAGCATTGTTAAGGAATGTGTACATTTCTATTGTTGAAATGCACGAGGTGCTAAGTGTTGACGATAGTAAAGAAGTAGTAATTATTGATAAATCAGGGAGTTTTGTGTCTGGAGGTCATGTTATTTCCGGCGGTTCTTTGGGGCTGTTTGAGGGGAAAAAGATAGGAAGGAAAAAGAATCTTGAAAACTTGAATAAAATTGTCTTGAAACTCGATAAGGATTATTCATCGATAAGTAATTTATTTGATAAAAAAAAGGAACGGCTTGAGACTTTACGAAAGGAAACGAAGACAAGTGAAGTTAACAGTATAAAAAATGATTTTGAGAAATATAAAAACACTCTTTTGAAAATAAAATTTCAAATAGAAAGTAAAACTAATTCTTTAAACTCCATTGAAAAAGAAATTATATCAGGAGAAGAAAATATATTGGTATTAGAAAAAATAGTTGAAGAAAATAGAGCAAAATTAGAACAGATCGATGGCGAATTGAAGAAAATACTTGAGAAGTATACTAATAAGGGAGGAGATATAGATATACTGTTGGACAAGCTTTCCAATGCTTCTGCGAGTAAGAATAATGCAAAAATCGAACTTATAAGGCATCAAAATCTTATCGCTACCATTGAGCAAGACTTGAATTATAAAGTTGGCGATAAGTCTAGTCTTGAAAAACAATTGAGTTCTAATACTATTCAAGCTGACACCATTAATAAAGAACAAATTGATATTGAGAAAAGATTGGAGCAATTGGATGCGATTCTTGTTAGGTTATATGAACTCAAGACGACAAACGAAGATGATTTGACGGGTATAGAGAAAGAGTATTTTGAAAAAAGAAATAATGTAAATACTCTTGAAAGTGAAATATCAAAATTGAAACATCAATTGACAAAGTCACAATATTTGATTAATCAATTGAAAGAGAAAAAACTCGATCTTGACTTTAAGAAAAAAGCTATAAACGAAAGACTTCGAATTGAGTTTAGTATACAGTTAAATGATATATTAAATTATGAAAGAACTGATATAGATGAATTTGTTCTTGAGGACAAAGTAGTAAAGTTAAGAAATAGGCTTGATAATTATGGTGAGGTTAATACTTTAGCCGTAGAAGCTTTTAATGAGATGAGGGATAGATACGAAAATATCAAGCAGCAAAGACAAGATGTTTTGGATGCAGAAAAGTCATTGAAAAAAACAATTACGGAAATTGAAAAAACTGCGACCACTAGATTTTTAACTGCTTTTGAAGAGATAAGAGAACATTTTAAGACGGTATTTACAACTCTTTTTAAAGAAGGAGATACTTGTGATTTGTTTTTGGAGGAAGAAGACAGGCCATTGGATTCAAAAATAAAGATTGTAGCAAAGCCAAAAGGAAAGCGACCTAAGTCCTTAAGTCAACTTTCAGGAGGTGAGAAAACACTGACGGCTATTGCACTGCTGTTTTCGCTTTATTTGTATAAGCCTGCACCCTTTTGTATATTTGATGAAGTTGATGCGCCACTAGATGATGCCAATATCTCCAAGTTCAATAATATTATTCGCGAGTTCTCAAAAAATTCACAATTTATTGTTGTTACGCATAACAAAGCAACAATGGCAGCAGTAGATGTACTGTATGGTGTGTTTATGCAGGAATTGGGTGTTTCTGAAGTAGCTCAAGTAGATTTTAGAAATTATGAGAATTTGCATACGGTTGACCGGTAGACATTATTTTACTCTCCATTTATATATAAGATAATCCAAAATAAAAAAACCTATTACAAAAATAAGGGTAAAAGTGTTTACATTCAATGCCTTATTTAAATAAAAGCTGTGAATGACACCTGCTAAACCAATAATAGATAGTACAATTATAGACGACTTGATAATTTTGTTTTTCCCATCATTCTTATAATCTATAAAAAATGAATATGACAAAACAGCCATCATCAATGAATAAATGACAACAATATCAAAAGGGTATTGTCCTGTCACGTAGTACAAAACTGTTGATAAAATAGTAATAAGCAAACTTAGGTAAACCAACATATTGGCTATATTAAGTTTTTTATTGGATTTATTTTTAACAAATAGATCAGTAATCGGGTAAATAAGAATATCAATTGTAAAAATCACAAAGCCTATTATGATAAAAATAATAATATATGGAGACATTGACTCAGGAGACAATACTTTGAGGAAGGCCTTATACAAAAGATAAAAGCTTAAGGTAAATAATACTTTATAAAGATATACCCAATTTTGTTCAATACTTTTTTTTAATTCTATCAATCTATCTAGCATAAGTTTATTTTTAAAGAATTTATTTGTAAGCGTTAATAAAGCCTATAAACAATTACTAAAACAAAATGTTATACGAAAGTACAAAACAACATTGTATATTGATAGATATTTTTGATTTAATAAAATTAAACTTATGAAATATTTAATTCTAGTCACTTTATTTGTCCTATTTGGGGTTTATTCTTGTCAAACCGGATATAAGCCTGATATTACAACAATAAAAGACTTTGATACAATTGAACATTTGTTTAATAGTAACAATGATAGTGTATATATAATCAATTTTTGGGCAACAACCTGTCCTCCTTGTTTGAAAGAAATACCTCTGTTTGAAGAAACCTCTAAAACTCATCATGATGATAAACTGAAAGTCTATCTTGTTAATATTGATGAAAAAGGAAGAAGTGAGAAGCATATAATTCCATTTCTAAAAAGGCTTATGGTTAGGAATAGAGTTTTTGCACTTATTGATGACGATATGAGTACTTGGACAGCAAAAGTTAACCCGGAGTGGTATGGAGCACTACCTTATACTGTAATCTACAAAGGGGACAAGAAAAAGTATTACTTCGGTGCATTCAAAGACGAAAATGAACTGGAAAAGGAAATTCAACTATTTTTAAAATAAATTATTTGGTAATATGCTAATAATTGCAGGTTAATTGCTAAAAGCATACTGAACTATATTAGCTCCCATTTTTAACGCTTGGAGTCTTTTTTCAGGTGGATCATTATGCACATCTGCATCTTCCCATCCATCACCGAGGTCACATTCATAGTCATAAAAACAAACAAGTTTTTCTTTGTAAAATATTCCAAATCCTTGAGCAGGTTTTCCATCGTGTTCATGAATTTTAGGCAAACCATTTTTGAAATCATACTTTTGATGATATATAGGATGATCCCAAGGGACTTCTTTGAAACTGATTTCAGGAAATACTTTTTTCATTGCCAATCTAATGTAAGGATCAAGTCCATAATTGTCTGAAATATGCAAAAACCCACCTCCAATTAAGTATTTTCGTAGATTCTCAGCTTCATTGTCCGAGAAAATGATATTTCCATGTCCGGTGATATGCAAAAAAGGAAAATTGAATATTTCAGATGAACCGACATCAACAGTAGCATAATTATCGTCAAGATCTGTGTGAAGGTTTTTATTGCAAAAACGGCTCAGATTTCTTAATGAAGTCGGATTGGCATACCAATCTCCACCGCCTTGGTACTTAACTAATGCAAGCTTTATCGATCTGCCGTTGCTAAAGGAAAGTAAGGTGAAAAATACAGCCAAGTAAACCAAAAATTTGAGTCTCATAATATCATTTTATATTAAAAAATTATCTTGTAATAAGAGCCTGTACTAATACAGGTGATTTTTCGAAATTACAATAATTATAGACTAGAAATAAATCCAGATATAGTTGAAATACGTTTTAAAACTAAGAAAATAATTATTTATTGTTTTGAATAATCAATATAATTTTAACATTTTATATATATTTGCGGAATAATCCTGTGGAATTTGATAACATAAATAAATTGAAAAAATAATTTATGGGGTGGTTTAAAAGATTAAAGAAAGGAGTGCAAACAAGCTCAAATTTGAAAAAAGATACGCCTGACGGGCTGTGGTTTAAGTGTAAAGGTTGTGGACATACTACAACCAATAAAGATATATCAGAGCATTTTTATGTCTGTCCTAAGTGTGGCTTTCATGAAAGGATTGGACCAGGGGAATATTTTAAAATAATTTTTGATGGTAAATATATAAGACTATTTGCAAATTTAAAGTCAAAGGACTTTTTAAATTTTACAGATTTAAAGTCATATGGCGATAGACTAAAGGCTGCTGACAAAAAAAAGCCGGGCAGAGAAGCGATAGAAGTCGCTGTGGGTAAGGTAAAGCAAAAACCCTTAGTGATTGCTGCGATGGATTTTGCTTATATTGGAGGCTCAATGGGGTCTGTAGTAGGGGAGAAAATAAGTAGAGCGGTAGATTATTGTATTGAAAATAGATTGCCATTGCTTATTATTTCAAAATCTGGAGGTGCAAGAATGATGGAATCTGCATTTTCTTTGATGCAAATGGCCAAAACCTCGATTCAACTGGCACAGTTGTCTAATGCAGGATTACCTTTTTTCTCTCTTATGACTAATCCAACGACAGGGGGAGTGACAGCCTCTTTTGCGATGTTGGGAGATATCAATTTTGCCGAACCAAAAGCCTTAATAGGCTTTGCAGGCCCTAGAGTGATAAAAGAAACGATTAAGAAAGATTTGCCGGAAGGGTTTCAAACATCAGAATTTTTGTTGGATCATGGTTTTTTGGACTTTATTACCCATAGGAAAGACTTGAAAGATACGATTAATGATCTTATTGTTTTATTTAATACCAAGTCAGACTTTAAGCTTACAGAAGACAAATGATTCTTTAAAAAATCTATTTTAAGGCAGTATTAACATTTGAAAATGAAAATATTTTGATGATTTATATATTTATTCAAATTATTAGTTTTACATTTGTAAAGATTTTTATTATAACTAAATAAATATTGTAATAGTGGAATACGGAGATAAAAAGAAATTCGAACCAATTTATTCAACTAAGGTTAGAGCAGGAAAGAGGCGTACTTATTTTTTTGATGTGAGAGAAACAAAAGGTGGAGACTATTTTGTTACTTTAACTGAAAGTACAAGAAAATTTGAAGGAGATGGTTATGAAAGACATAAGATTTTCTTGTATAAAGAAGACTTTAACCGATTTTTGAAAGAATTGGAAGCTACCATTAATCATGTAAAGAATGATTTGATGCCTGATTATGACTATGACGAGTTTACAAAAAGGCAAGAAGAATGGGAAAAGCAAAAAGCGGAAGAAGCAGCTCAAGGTAATACAGGAGCTAGTTCAGAGGAAGATATGACGTGGTAGGTTAATCTTCCTTTCTTAATTTTTTTTGATTGTTTTGACATTAATCACCGATTATTGTCTTGTTGGTGTTCGTCCATAAAGTCATTAATATTTAAAAATAATCTTATTTGCGTTATTTTTATTTTTCTATTATGACTTTGTGATGCTAATGCATTACTAATCTTCATAAAGATAAAAACCTTATCTAAAATCCGGTACTTTATAGATAAACATTAGTTGGAGAGGTTTGTAAATAGAATAGAGATGTACTAGATTAAATAATGTCCCCTTTTTTTTCATCGGAATCATAGGAAGTGTTCATTTTACGAATGCGTGTGTTCTATTATCTTTTTAATTACAAAATCTAATTGTTCTTCTTTTGTGAATTTTTCTGTATCTACCAATATAGCATCGTCTGCTACTTTCAGTGGGCTATGTGCTCTTTCTGAATCAATTTTATCTCGTTTTTTTAGGTTTGCTTCTACCTCTTCTAACAATAGGTTAACGTTGTTATCAATACTTTTTGCTTTTAACTCTTTATATCTTCTTTTAGCCCTTGTCTCCAAACTTGCAGATATGAAGAACTTTACATCTGCATTTGGAAAAACAACAGTCCCAATATCCCTACCATCCATTACTATATTTCCTTTTTTGCCAATTTCCTGTTGGAGTTTAACTAAAAAAGTTCTTATCTGAGCGATTGTAGATACTTCACTTACAAAATTTGCGACTTCTAATCCTCTTATTTTATCTTCTACTGATACCCCATCAAGCAATATATGGTTTTTCCCTTCGATAAGTTGGAAGTCTATTTTGGTATCGTCAAGCATTTGCTTTATTGCCGTAGGATCTTGGATATTGATATTGTTTTTTAATATTTTATATGTCAAGGCGCGATACATTGAGCCTGTGTCCAAATATTTGTAACACATTGTCTTAGCAATATCTTTAGCTATCGTAGATTTGCCGGAAGAGGAGAATCCATCGATGGCAATTATTAAATCTTTTGGTATTTTTTGCATAGCACAAAAATAAAAAAAAAGCCTTATATAATGTTAAAATATAAAGCTTTTTATTTTATTTATCTATTAAGTCAAATCAATTTAATATTCATCTTCATTAAAAAGAAAATCATCTTTTCTAGGATAATCAGGCCAAATATCTTCTATATTTTCATATATTTCACCTTCGTCTTCCATTTCCTGAAGGTTTTCTATTACTTCAATTGGCAAACCTGAACGTATAGCAAAATCTATTAATTCATCTCTGGTTGCAGGCCATGGTGCATCTTCCAAGTGGTGTGCTAATTCTAAAGTCCAATACATATTTTTATATTTATTTTGGTTAAAAATCTATTTCTATTATTCATAATGCATTTTGAATAAAAATAGTTTATTTAAGTCAATATATTTTTTATTTTTTTTAAATTATTAGCATAGCGTCACCATAAGAGAAAAATTTATACTTCTCTTTTATTGCTACTTGATAAGCATCCATCATCAAATCTGATCCTGCAAATGCACTAATCATGATGAAAAGGCTTGATTTTGGCAAATGAAAATTTGTTATCATAGCATCTGTTATCTGAAAATCATAAGGAGGGTATATAAATAAATTTGTCCATCCCTCAGATCCACGAAGTGTCCCCGTAGCGGTTACAGAAGATTCTAAAGATCTCGTAGAAGTCGTTCCTACTGAGAAAATTTTATTCCCTCTTGCTTTGGCTGCGTTAATTATTTTAGCTGATTCTTCAGGAATATGAAAAAACTCTGCATCCATTTTGTGCTTGGACAAATCTTCGACCTCAATTGACCTGAAGGTGCCAATACCTATATGTAATGTTAGCTCAGCAAATTCAGCTCCTTTTAATTCTAATCTTTTCATCAAGTTTTTAGAAAAATGCAATCCTGCGGTTGGTGCTGCAACAGCTCCGTCATTTTTTGCAAAGATAGTTTGATATCTTTCTTTGTCTATTTTTTCTTCTTGCCTTCCAATATATTTAGGTAATGGTGTATGGCCAAGACGTTTTAGACTTTCGTAAAACTCTTCATTGGATCCATCGTACATGAATCTTATAGTTCTTCCTCTGGAAGTAGTATTATCCAATACTTCGGCAACCAACATTTCAGATTCACCTTCTTTTTCAAAATACAATTTATTTCCCACTCTTATTTTTCTGGCCGGATCTACCAAAACATCCCATAATCGTAACCTTGAATTCAATTCCCTTAATAGAAAAACTTCAATACTGGCTCCTGTTTTTTCTTTGTTTCCATATAGTCTTGCCGGAAATACTTTTGTGTTATTCAAGGCAAAAGTATCGCCTTCATTGACATATTCAATAAGATCTTTGAAAAGTCTATGTTCTATTTTTCCACTATCTTTATGGATAACCATTAATCTGGCTTCATCTCGTTCATCAGCCGGATATTGTGCAATTAGTTCTTTAGGTAATTCAAAATTAAATTTCGAAAGTTTTGCTTTCATATTAGTCTTTTTTAAAATTTGTGCAAAAATAACATTAATATAAAATAATAAGGTAAAAAAATGAATAATATATAATTTTGGCAGATTAATTCACTATGTTTATCTAAACTTCTTTTTAATTAACTACTTTAATCATACTTTGGTTCTCGAATTCAAATATTATTCCATTTAATTATCTTTTTCCGATTTTGTATGAAGATTTATATAAGAATATTAATAGAAAGTATCATTCAAGCAAAAAATCAATTAGTTAATAACAAATTGCGTACCATTTTGTCACTTTTAGGTATTTCAATTGGTATTTTTAGTATTGTAATAGTTAAAACTGCTGTTGATTCGCTTGAGTATAATATCAAAAATAGCTTTTCAAAATTAGGAACTGATATTATCTATATAGATAAAATGCCATGGAATGAAGATCCAAAACATAACTATTGGAAATACAAAAGAAGACCTGATATTACTATAGATGATTTTAATGCGATCAAAAAAAAAGTGAAATCTGCTAAAAAATCTTCGTTTACCGTTTTTGTAGCAGGAAAAACACTTAAGTACAAATCATCAAATGTAGATGGTGCATATATTCTTGCACCTACATGGGACTTTGCAGATATGATGAAGTTAAAGTTTGATAAAGGCCGATATTTTACGATGAAAGAATACACAGGAGCCAATAATAAAGTGATATTAGGAAATACTGTAGCAGAGGAATTGTTTTTAACGGTCAATCCAATTGGCAAATACATAAAATTTCTTGGACAAAAATTTCAAGTAGTTGGAGTATTGGAGAGAGAAGGTGACAATATTGTCAATATTATGCCATTTGACAATGCGATTTTGATAAATTACAATACAGCTAGAAAGTATATTAACGTAAGAGATACAAGGAGGACAGGAAGATTGTTGAGTGTGCAAGCGAATAATGAAAATGACTTGGAAGGGCTAAAAGATGACTTAGTTATAGCTTTGAGAAAAGAGAGAAGATTAAAGCCAAAAGAAGAAGATGATTTTGCCATAAATGAATCCTCGCTTTTTACTAAAATCCTAGATAAAGTATTTGGAACCATGAATATCGCGGGGTTTTTTATTGGTATATTTGCCCTGATAGTAGGTATGGTTAGCATTGCAAACATTATGTTTGTGTCTGTAAAGGAAAGAACAAAAATAATCGGTATAAAAAAAGCTATAGGAGCAAGGCGAATTGTGATTTTGCTTGAGTTTCTTATCGAGGCTGTTTTCTTGAGCTTGATGGGTGGAGTAGTTGGCATTGTTTTAGTATATTTGGTAACTATTTTAGTAAATAATATGGTTGATTTCGAGTTATTCCTTTCTTTTGGCAATATACTTTATGGCGTTCTTTGGAGTATAGGAGTCGGAATTATAGCCGGATTGTTACCTGCTTTTAAAGCATCCAAAATGAATCCTGTTGTTGCAATAAGAAAATAACTTTTTATCCTTTTTGTCTATAATATGCATGGTTTTATAGAAAATCTTTTCTATGATATTATTTATCATTACATTCGTGCTTTCGATTAACTGATTCTATATATTTTTTTTTAATAACAAGTAAATAAATGATTTTATGAAAAAATTACTTTTAGGAATTATTGCAATTTTTATGCTTAATTCGTCATTTGCACAAGCAAATGAAATAAAATTCATAGAGTATGATCTTGCAAATGGATTGCATGTTATATTACATGAAGACCATTCTACACCTATTGTAGCTACTTCGGTAATGTATCACGTAGGATCAAAAAATGAAAATCCAAACAGAACCGGATTTGCTCATTTTTTTGAGCACTTAATGTTTGAAGGAAGTAAGTACGTAAAGCGAGGCATGTATGACAAATATCTCCAGAACGTAGGGGGAATGAATAATGCCAATACTACTCAAGACCGGACATACTATTATGAAGTAGTGCCTTCTAATAATCTTGAATTGACCCTTTGGTTGGAGTCAGAGAGAATGTTGCATGCCAAAGTTGATTCTGTTGGTATTGAAACTCAAAGAGAGGTTGTGAAAGAAGAAAAAAGGCAGAGGATTGACAACCAGCCATATGGTTCTTTGATGAAGGAAGCATTTGCACATGCATACAAGGTACATCCATATAAATGGCCTGTTATCGGTTCAATGGAGCATCTTAATGCAGCTTCAAATGATGATTTTGTCAACTTTTACAATACTTTTTATGTTCCAAATAATGCAATATTATCAATTGCCGGAGATATTAATATTCAGGAAGCAAAGAAGATGATATCTAAATATTTTGCCGGTATACCTCGAGGAAAAAATATGATACCTAGACCTACAGTTGTCGAACCTCCTCTCAATGGAGAGGTAAGAGATACTATTTATGACAATATTCAATTGCCTGGAGTGATAGAAACATACAGGATACCGGCTATTGGGACAGCTGACTTTTATTCAGCTTATATGCTTTCGAAACTATTATCTGGAGGTGAAAGTTCGCGATTGAATAAAGCTATTAAAGATGAAAAACAACTTGCTGTATATGTAGGAAGTTTTCCTTATCCTCTCGAAAATCCGGGAATACATTTAGTATTTGCGATAGTCAATATGGGTACAAGCCCAAAGGTAGTAGAAGAGGCAATGGATGAAGAAATAGAAAGGGTGAAAAACGAATTGATCAGCGAGAAAGAATTTCAAAAACTCAGAAACATGATTGAGACTGAATTTGTAGGTGACAATACGAGAATGGTTGGGATTGCGGAAAACTTAGCAAATTACAAAATGTTTTACGGCGACACTCATCTTATTAATACCGAAATGAATAAATTCATGAACGTCACTAAAAAGGATATTCAAAATGTTGCAAAAAAATATTTTAATAAAAATAATAGGGTTGTTCTTTATTATCTTCCTAAAAAATAAATTTTGAATTGATAAAAAATATTAAAATGAAGAAATTAATTATAGTATTATTGTTGGGAGTCTTTTTTATGCAATGCTCTCCAAAAATAAATAAAAAAACGGCAAATATTGACTTTAGGTCAGTAGTGCCAAGTCCAAAACCTGCCCCTGAGATTAAATTTGGACAGTACAAGTCTTTTGCAATAACAAACGGTCTTAGAGTAATAGTCGTGAACAATAAAAAAGTTCCGACGGTTTCTGTCAGATTATTTCTTGATAGAAAACCAATTAAAGAAGGGGGTAAAGCCGGATATATAGAACTTGCAGGAGATCTGCTGTCAAGAGGTTCACTGACAAGAACCAAAGCTCAATTGGATGAAGAAATTGATTATCTTGGTGCATATTTTTCCACTTTTAGCAAAGGGTTTTATCTGTCAGGCTTGTCAAGGCATATTGATAAAATGATGGAAATAGCTTCTGATGCAGTATTAAATCCCGCTTTTAAACAAAATGAATTTGATAAACTTGTAAAGCAAAAACTATCTGCATTGGCTGCGGATAAAGAGGACCCCAATTCTATATCCTCTAAGGTTAGTGATGCTTTGAATTATGGTAAAAATCACCCTTTTGGTGAAATGGTTACAGAAGAAACGATTAAAAACATTACTTTGGACGATTGTAAAAAATATTACAAAGACTATTTTAGTCCTGAATTGGGCTATTTGGTATTTGTTGGTGATATAGATGCTAAAAAAGCCAAAGAATTAGCTTTTAAATATTTCGGAAAGTGGAATAATGTAGGCAAAACTATTGATCCTTTACCTTCAATTTTATTTCCATCTCAAACCTCCGTTGGATTTGTGCCCAAGACAGGAGCAGTTCAATCTGTTGTTGCGGTAACTTATCCGGTAAAATTAAAACCAACAAGTCCCGATCTTATAAAAACAAGGGTGTTAAATACTATTATTGGTGGTTTTTTTAGAAGTAGGTTGAACCAAAATCTTAGAGAAGATCACGCATATACTTATGGAATTCATTCTTCGTTGAGAGATAATATGGAAGTCGGAGAATTTATAGCAAGAGCTAGTGTTAGAAATGAAGTAACTGATAGCGCAATCACGCAAATATTGTACGAGCTGACTAGAATTAGAACGGAAAAAGTACCTGAAGATGAATTGAAATTAGTAAAAAGTGTAATGGCAGGAAATTTTGGTAGAGCATTGGAGGGGCCGAACGCAATAGCTAATTTTGCTTTGAAAACAGAAAGATTCAAATTGCCAAAAAACTTTTATAGAGATTATTTGAAAAATTTGGAA
>JALSPK010000119.1 GCA_026986005.1 Saprospiraceae bacterium | reverse complement strand
TAGTGTTTTATTAATCATAAAACAATAAAAATTATAATTTTTACTTTTGTTGTCGTAATAAATATAATATTAATGATACAAATATCTAATCTTTGTTGATAACTATTAAAAATTATGATAAAATAAATTGATTTTTTAATAAAATAATTGTGTGTTTAGAAAAAATAATATATCTTTGTGAGTTGTAAAATGTGTGTGAAAATTTTCTACTATGAAAAATAAATATTTATTCAGTTTATGGATTTTGTTAGGTTTATTGTACGCTACTGCAAATATTCAAGCTCAACATAAATCAATAATAAAACAATATAGTTTACGCTATTATTCAATGAATAATAGTGTTTTTATTTTTATAAAAAAAATTCTAAATCTTTTGTTGTTAAAAAAAGATAATTTATATCTATCAAAAATTCAAGACAACAAATTATACATTAATTAATATACTAAATATTTTTTGCTATGAAAAATAATTACAATATAAGTATGAAAAATAATTATCATTCATTTTTATTTCATTTAAAAAAATTGGTTTTCTTAACAATCATTGGATTATCAATGTTAAATGTAGAAACTGATTTTGCTCAAATACCTGTTTTGAGTTTCAAATTTGAAGATGCTCATGGCAATCCTACTTTGGAAGATGCGACTAGCCACCATGTTGGAACCTTGGCTGGGGGAGCATCAATAACAAGTAATGGACATTATCTATATGGAATGAACTATCCGCAAGATGAGAGTGTAGTGGTTGTTTCCAATTCGTCTGATTTGCAGATAACAGGGGATTTGACCATTGCCTTTTGGATTTATATTGACCCAAATTCAGATAACGATCAAACTTTTGTATCTAAAACATCCAACCATACTACAACAGCCACTGAATATTCTTTTAGTATGATTGGAGGTATATTGTATTACTATCATACCGGATGGTTCCAAAATCAAGAATTACATGGAAATGCAGTAGTGCCCAAAGGACAATGGGTTCATTTGGCACTTGTAAGAGATGCTTCGGCTAAAACTCTTAAATTTTATATCAATGGAGTTGAGGATGCCTCAGATACTTATAATGTCGATCCACTTCCAACTGATAATGATTTGGGAATAGGTTATTGTGAGGTATGCGGACCTAATTATTCTACAAATGGTATTATCGATTGTTTTCAAATGTTTAATACACCTTTATCACAATCTGTTATCAATCGAATGATGACAGAATCTTGCTATATAATTAATCAGGATTCCGATAATGATGGACGAAATAATTTAATTGATATTGATGATGATGACGACGGTATCACTGATATTTTAGAAGGTGAAAAAATTGATCAAGTTGATATTGATGCAAATTTACACGGAACAACTTCAATTGGAGAATCTCTAACTGTAACTTTTCCCGATACTACAGGAAATACATATCAAAAATTATCCGATGCAGTAGGATCACATGCTAATGAATATTTTGATAATGACAATTTTACATTTTTACAAAACGTTTCTTCTTTTCCGGATGGTTTACAAATAGTATTTTCGGACCAAGAACTACAAAATTTACCTGATTCCGGAGACGGGTCCCCCTTTACATTGGATTTTGGAAATTCAAGCCATGTGCAAGAAGTCTTTTTACATTATAATAGTGTAGATCAATTTCGTTTTATTTTTAAACAAGCAAATAACCCGCATATAGGTTATGAAGTTTTATCAGGCGTAGCAATGAGTGATGATGATACATCATCTAATTTGAATTTAGGAGACAATAATACTTCTGACGAGGATGATACTGATACCGAAGAAAGAGAGGACGGATATGGAGGAGGTTCATCAGACGGAACTATTCATTTTTATTCTTTGGATGGGACACCCATTACCACTCTAAACCTAGGGTTAATAGAACAACAAGGAAGACCTTCCGGAGACTTTGACGCTTGGGAAATGGCAATTGAAATATCATCAATGCCCGATTTTGATAATGATAATCACCCTAATTATTTGGATTTAGACTCCGACAACGACGGTATTTATGATATCGTAGAAGCAGGAAATAGTGCTAACGATACCAACCACGATGGATGTACAGATAATCCCGTTGGAAATAACGGTTTGGATAACAACATCGAAACCAACGATACCCAAAATGCTACAATAAATTATACTATTCCTAACACCGACGGAACAGGTAATCCCGATTATATCGATATTGATGCGGATGATGATGGAATATTAGATAATATCGAAGGACAATCAACAGCAGGTTATGATAATCCTACATTTAATGATATCGATAATAATGGCGTAGATGACGATTATGATACACACGGAGTATGGATTAATCCTGTGGATACCGACAATGATGGTGTGCCCGATTATTTGGATCTAGATTCAGATAATGATATTGATAATGACGCCTTGGAAGGTTGGGATACCAATAACGATGGTGTACCGGATACTGTACCTGCAGGAACCGATGCCGATAATGATGGATGGGATGACGGTTATGATACCGATAATACACAAGTAAATCCATATATTGGAGGACCTATTGGTATTAATATGCCAAATCTAGACAATCCTTCTACCCAAGAAAGAGACTGGCGTGAATTTAATGACCACGATGGAGACGGCATTCCCGATGCAGTGGATATAGATGATGACAATGACGGTATCCCAGATACCGAAGAAGGTTGTGG
>JALSPK010000118.1 GCA_026986005.1 Saprospiraceae bacterium | reverse complement strand
TTTTAAAAGATGCTACTTTAGCATAAGCAGCATATCCCTGAATTGTTATCCAACAACAACTATAACTATACCCTGCAAATCCCATTGAATGCCACATCCATTTACTCCAATAACTTCCGGTAAATTTCGATTTAAATCCGTATTTGTAGCATGATCTTTTCTCTTTGGGATCTCCTCTTAATTCAATTTCATTTCCTTTGCTAATAGGGTTGTCGCCTCTTTTTAATTCAACGCTACCATAAAATCCTGATTTATCCTCAACAATTAGTCCCCTCTTGCCATCTACATTAACTATAAAACCATACCTGTCAGATCCAACCTTTCTCATTAAAAATGCTAAGCCTGGACTCATCGCTAATACATATTTCTGTCTTTCTGTTAGTTTTGCATCATAATCAACGTTTTCTTTACTTTCTTTACTTTTTTCAGATACTGTTGAAAATTGTTTGAACAAATCCAAGTATGCACTTCTTTTTTCGGCCAGCAAGCTGTTATTTACTGCTTGATTATCATCAAATACATTAATTCCGGTCATCAGGTCAGCTAAATCATCAAAACTCATTTCTTCTTTATCTGTTTCAGAAACTTCCGCTTGATAGGCAGAGACTTTATTATCAAGTTCTTCTATTAGTTTACTGATTTCTTCTCCGTTTTTCGCAGATATTTCAACAAGATTTGAGTTTTCGTTCAAAGACCTCTTTGCTTGAGAAAATGAGTTTTGAGTAAAAAGCATTAAAGTTAAACTCAATGCTATAGTAAAATAAAATCTAATCTTTTTCATAATAAATATTTTTTAAAAATTAATCGCCCTACTTCTTTTTCAGGTGTGTTCGGGTCAATTTTTTCACCTTTGTTGAAAGACCGTAAACAATTTGCGCATTTGCTCCGGAGAGTTGTTTGACAGCGTTCACATATAGTATGAGAAAAAGTAATTTTTGTGACAGGTTTTTTGAAAGTTTTTTTAGATATATTATATTATAATATGTAAATTACGTATAAATAACTACATGTGAGATTTTTTGAGATTGGATTATTTTTAAATATTTTAATTTTTCTTTTTTTACTTTTTATTGCTCACTCTTGTTTTGTCACTATTTTTGCTTTGCTTCGCAGCAAAAATACCGCCAAAACAACCGGGGCCCCGCACTTACGTACGGGGCTATAATATGTCGTCCCCAATACAAGATCGGGACAAGCTCCGCTGGGACTTTTTTTCATCGCAAATAAATTTGCGACACCTTTTAAGGGCGTTTCAAATTTATTTGAAACATTACAAATAGAGACGTAATGTAGGACTTGAAAGCACGCGATAGCGTGACTTCAAAGCCGGTTTTTTAATTCATAATTCACCATTCATTTTTTTTACCTTCCAAACTTTGAACTTTATTTTGCCTAGCTACCTCCCAGCCTCCTGTTTCTCCGCACGCTTCGAAACCGGAGTAGCGTCATCCCGCATATCCCTAAAAAATTAATTAAATCAATCTCTTCTATCCAATCCGTGATTTGAAATTTTTATTCATCATTAAATCTCTTTTGTCTTTCAAACTTTTTCTTTTGAACTTTTAACTTTTTCCTTTGAACTTTTCACTTTGTCCTTTGTCCTTTGTCCTTTGAACTTTATTAGTACGGGGTTATAATATATCGTTCCTAATACAAGATCAGGACAAGCTACTACGGGACTTTTACTATAGCAAATAAATTTGCGATACCTTTTAAAGGCGTTTCAAATTTATTTGAAACATTACAAATAGAGACGTAATGTAGGACTTGAAAGCACGCGATAGCGTGACTTCAAAGCCGGTTTATGATTGCTTCGCTTCGTTCGTAAATACAAGATCGGGACAAGCTCCGCTGGGCCTTTTTTTGCATTTCAAATTTGAAACTTTGAACTTTGAAACTTTATGGACAGCCACTTTCTAATCAATACTATATAATATTCCCATTTGCAAAAAATATTTATGAACTGAAATAGTAGGTATATTTTGTTGAAATTTGGGTTCCTTGTCAAATCCCAAACCCATTGTAACACCCAGATTCTCCTTTATTTTAAGATTTACTCCGACATTTGCCAAAAGCCCAAACCGGGTAGTATTAAAAACCCCCGTAAGATTTTCATTGGATGATGATTGTATTTTGTTAATCGATATACCCGCATTTGCAAATAAAGTGGTAGATTTATTCATTTTGTATCTATATTCCGGTGCGATACTCAATATATATTGGCTTACCGTGATGTATTTTAGTATGATGTAATCAATGCCATCAATGTTGTATTAAATATCTACAAATGTTTTATAGTCATTTGCTGAAATAGTAGATTTCAGAAACAGATGCTGGGATATTTTTCCTGTCAAATAGAAATATGCATTAGGTCCAAAAAATTCACTATTATCAGATTCATTATTTGTAAAATCATCATGCCAAGAATAATCAATGTATCCGGGTCCCATATTAATTCCCATACTCATTTCCAATTTCTGAGCAAACATGTTAATAGAAAAGAAAAATATTCCGAAAAGTAAAATTGTTTTTTTCATAAGGTTAGATTTAAAAGTTTAAAAATGTGTTTAAATAATATTTGTTCATAATATCATAAACTTATCCCCACAAGACAATAGACCTGTGAGGATAGTTAGTATTATGAGTGTCATTAATTATTGCTTCAAAGTCACGTGTTTTTCCCAAATATCTCAACAATAATGACGAGCTTAAAAAACTTTCCATATAATCCTCGGAATATTCATTAATGGTAAAACCTTTACCTTCCAAATATATACTTTCGTTTTCATCTTTGATATTATAAGTAGAAAGGTGATCAAATGCTAAGCCTAAAGAAATTCGTTTAGATAAAAAATGCTCAAAATCAATTGATGTGGCAATATATGTTCTTGATTGGTCATCAATACCTATACCTACACCAGATGTAATTGAGTTTAAGGTTTTTGATTGTCCATAAGAAGAAATCGCAAAACCCAAAACAATAGTTCCTAATAAAATGTACTTTTTAAAATTTTTCATAGTTATTTAATTTATTAATAATTTTTTAATATAAAACTTATCTTTAATCATATATTTCAACAAATAAAACCCGGATTGAAGTCCAGTTCTATTAATATAAACGCTATTATTAGTATTTTTCAATTTTGTTATAAATCTTCCTTGCAAATTATATAATTCAATTGACGATATTTTTTCATCAGTATCAAAAGTCAATTCATGCGACTTAGATATAATTGTAGGATAAATTTTTATAGATGGATTAAAATAGACGTTTGTGCCGTCAGATAACAAAATAGAAGGTGAAAAATAACCCCAAATTCCAGTTGGTAAACTTATATCTGGTAATGTAACGTTTTCTCCACAAAAATATATATTACCATCATATCCCAAACGCGCATTCCATATAGAGTTTCCTTCCTTTTTATCATAATCGATAAAAAATGAGTCAACAAACATTCCGTTTGTGTCTAATAGGTTAACCATTATTTCAAGTCCACTTCCAATATCGTCACCAAATGTTGAATTAAGGCTAATTATCTTGTCTTCTATTAAAAACAAAGGAATATCACCATCGCCCCAAGCAATATAAACCACGGTATCCCATATAATATTTTGATTTTTGATATTCATCTTTAGTAAATGGTAATATTCCTTAGAGTTTTCTTTAGTATCAAAGCCTGAAATCAAAATTTCATTTTCATTTAATACAATAAAACGGTTAGCAAAAAAACTATCAATAGGTATATTTATTTTTTTCGATATCTCACCATTTAAATCAATTTTTACTACGGATGAAAAGTAAACCTTTTTTCATCTATCCCTGTTTCAAGAATAATGGGATTATTTTTATTATCTAAAACTATGTCAAAAAATCCACTAAAATAATCATCATTTTCATATCTCTTTTTCCAAACTATTGATCCATCATCAATTGATATGGAAAAAGCAAAATTATCATAAATTTCATTGCTAACATCATATGCCATGCCCACGCAAATCAATTCCTTATCAATACATTTTGCTTGTGAAATTGTAAAATTAATATTAGGTATATTAATGTTCTTATTCCATATCACATCCTCATTGGAATTGATTTTATACAATACAATTTCTTTAGAATGTTTTATGTTGAAAAAATATACATTACTTAGACTATCGCTATATAAAAACAAAGGAAGATGCCGTAATTCATCATCATTGTTAAAAAAAGGGAGTAAAGGCCCCTTTTTTAAAATTTTGTTGTCATTATCAACTTTTATCGGTTGAATACCATCAATACTAGAATATAATAGCCAAATACCTTCCTCCGTCAAAATTATATCATTATAAAATGATGGTCTATCAGAAGCCTTAAAAAAAGAATAGTCGTACTGTGCTAGTACGGAATTTGATATTAGTATTGTTAAAAAAATATGTAAAAGTATTTCATAATTATTTGTTTTTTAATTTAAAAACAGGAGGGACTCCCCTCCTGTTTTTTTTAATATTAGTAATATCTTTCTCTACATGTGAAGTGAAATAAATTTGTTGGATTATATTGAAGTCCGTTAGGA
This sequence comes from Saprospiraceae bacterium, assembly GCA_026986005.1. Classification (GTDB taxonomy): domain Bacteria; phylum Bacteroidota; class Bacteroidia; order Chitinophagales; family Saprospiraceae; genus JADJGA01. The sequence continues at coordinate 6,271 of JALSPK010000118.1, read as the reverse complement.
TCAATAAAATCACAATAATCAACAATAGCTTCACCAAGATCGTCATCACCTGAAAGAAAACTATTTGAAATCAGCCGAAATGATTCTACCTGTGTAGTTGCATAATATCGCAAAAATATGTTTTTTATCCATTACAATCTCTGGGAAAACAATTTTATTTCACCAACTTAGAGTGCACCCTGAATCACAACCACTGCAAAATCTAATCTGTCCAAATTTTGCAGTGTCATACTTACAGTCTCCGCCGCAACCTGAACATTTTCCTCCCGCTCCATCCACAGAGTTAGAAGTATACATCATACCTGCTTCTAAAGCTTTGTATGGGATTTCTAATAACATTTTTCTTTCTTCAATAGAAACCCCGACTAAAACTTTTATATCATTTTTTTCATCATATCCTTTATTTACAAATTCTAATACTCCATTTATAATATCATTGTATTGAACAATAATATCATGAGTAACCCACTCTAATTGATTCCATTGTTCCAAAGAATTTATTGGAATGAGCCCTTCTCCTAATAGGGGTAGTGACTCATCATTATCTATTTTTATAAAATAATTTGTTAGATCATAAGATATGTCGCTTTTTGTAGTGCTTGTATTCATAGTACATTTTTTACAAAGGTTCTTTTTATCAGAAGCACAACCAACTTGACTTTTAGTTTCAAAAGGACCACAGCCTCCATCTCCAGAATTACACTCACATTTAACCGTACCTTGTACGGATGAAATAATTTCATTATTAGTTGTTGTTCCAACAAATGTAAACCCATTAGGAAGTAAAAAATGAAGAGAATTATCAGATTCTGTTATTTGACTTCCATCTGGTAATCTTAAACCCAATACTTTATTTAAATTTATTGTTTCAAGTATTGATGATGTATTTTTATTAATGGCAGTTTCTGCTATTAACTCCTTACAAGAATTCCATAATAAAACAGATGAGAGAATAATTAGCATTGCTAAAACCTCTAAAAACAAATTTCTATTTTTCATTTTTTAAAATTTTAAAAAGTTAATCGCCCTACTTCTTTTTCAGCTGTGTTCAAGTCAAATTTTTTCACCTTTGTTGAAAGTCTGTAAACAATTTGCGCATTTGCTCCGGAGAGTTGTTTGACAGCGTTCACACACAGTATAAGAAAAAGTGACTTTTGTGACAAGTTTTTTGATGGTATTTTTTAGATATATTATATTATAATATGTAAATTACGTATAAATAACTACATGTGAGATTTTTTGAGATTGGATTTTTTTTAAATATTTTAATTTTTCTTTCAAGTTTTTATAAATTACTCTTGTTTTGTCACTATTTTTGCTTTGCTGCAAAAATACCGCCAAAACAACCGGGGAGAATCATTTTACTACCCTGCACTTACGTACAGGGCTATAATATGTCGTCCCCAATACAAGATCGGGACAAGCTACTACGGGACTTTTACTATAGCAAATAAAATTTGCGACACCTTTTAAGGGCGTTTCAAATTTATTTGAAACATTACAAATAGAGACGTAAGGTAGGACTTGAACGCACGCGATAGCGTGACTTCAAAGCCGGTTTATATTAAAAGCATAAAAGAACCGGAAGCTATTAAAAAATTCGAGAATGAATATATTGAATATATGAAGCAAGTACCCGGTTTTTGCCTCAAGCTAAAATGCCTAAAAGAGTTGCTAAACTATGTCGTATTGGAATTCGGTAATATAAAAGGACGACGAAAATCGTAATATCTCATTTATACAAAATGTATGGGGATTATTGGTTTATATAAAGAAAAATCACCTTGGAGGAATGGGAGAAGAACCTCCAAGGTGGGGTGTTTTTACAAATGTTTTATTGTGTGATTATTATTTGAATATACCACCGATACACTCTCTTTACCAATCCTTTGGTAGCTTAAAACAAAACATCCTCTTGTTGTCCGGTAAATAAAACACTCCGTTTTCTCTATCTATTACAGGTATAGGATCTATTGCCCATCTTGAATATAGTCTTTTCCATTCTTTGAGACGCTGTTCACGATTGTCGTGATTGTATTCCAAGGGTATGTGGGCATAAGGGGCTGCAGCTTTGAAGATAATTTTACCTGTACTGCGATTTACTACTTGAAAATTATCTAAATCGGCAAAATACAAATTGTTAATGTCGTATCCAAATCTCCCTCCGTAGAATATATCTCCATTGTACCAATAGCTATGTCCCGAATTTGGATCCAAACAATACAAATGTTTATTTGTGGATCTTACATATAGGCGATTGTCGAGTAACAAAGGCTGTACGCTTGCAGCCCATCCTTCTATATCTCTCTCCCATAGAGATTGTCCGGTGAATTTGTCATAAGCTCTCACTTTGTGATTTTGTATTATATATACTCGGTTATCATCATACAATGGTGCAAAAAACCAAACATCGTTATATCCATCTACTCCGGTCTTCCAGATATATTCTTTTTTTTGAGTACTAAATGCAAATAAAAAATCATCTTTGACATCAGCAAATCCATATATTATGGTATCTCCTCCCATAGCTTCCAAAGAAACTCCATTTAAAGAGCAAAAACTACCATATTCTTCTTTTGTGATAGTCAATATCTTTTTTATCTTCAAGGAAGGGATTGACAGCCTTATCACACTTGATGAATCTTGAAAAGGAACTACTCCATATAATTGAGAGAAATATACATAATTTCCTATTGTATCAAAATGCGAATCAAAAGTTTTATCAATATGTATTATTCTCTCAAAGGTATTCAGGTCATCGATATATATACCATCCAGAGAAGATACTATAAGCCAATCATTCATCACCACCATGGTGGTAGGTGGATTGAGTCCGTAATCAAATCTTGCTTCTATCTTTCCTGTAGTTTTATTGAACATAAAAGTTTTAAATTCAGAATAATCCGTATCGCCTAAGGCAATGATATTATCTTTGTATGAAATACTACCTCTATTTGTAAGCCTGGATGTATCATTATAATAATAAGTTTCCCACAAAATATCCAGAGGGTATTTGACTGTATCTTCGGGACAATTGGGTGGACATTCGTCATCTGTAGACTTAGGGAAGCAACTTAATAAGCTATTGATTACTAATATAGCAAAAATAAATATTCTAATCATCATTTGTATTTTTTTTATTTTATAATAAAATGCTCCCTGCTATTATACAGAGAGCAATGTTACGCAATTTTACTTTTTTGCAGTACGAAAGAATTTTCCGTATGTGCCATCAAGTAGGTTTGTCAATGCATCATGAGTATTGTCATCATTTCTTATAGTCAGATGGTTGGAATCATTGAAAGTAACTTTTCTGATATCCTGATCAGTATTCCAATTATGTTGTGAATCTACTGTAAGTAAGCCATCGTAGGGATTGAGTCTAACCCAGCTACTTTTATAAGGAGTCCAATCGCATTCGTAAAACAGATGATTTTCATTATCAAAATGATCTTGACATTGCTGTTCATAGACATCTTCAGTTACTGTCTTTGTTTCATTTTTAATATCTTCACATTCACATGAACCGAGTAAGCTTTGCTCGTAGTTGTATTCTCTAGCGCCGCATACGTACTCCCAGTAGTCATTTAATTTTGTGAATGCGCTCAAACCTTTTGAATACATGTCTCTTAGTTTTGCTACTTGTTTCCATTTCTTATCGACCCATCCATCCGGAATAACATAATTACTACCAATACATACATAACCATAATTATCTTCTAACGGAGGATTCGGGTCAAAAACAACTTTAGTACCAAAAAGACAAAGAGGGAAAAGACTTCGTTTTTTTTCATACAGAGTCTTATACAGTTTATACCTTGCACTATACCTACCTTTGTTTTTTTCTAATTCAGCTACTGCGATTTCATTTTGTTTTCCTGCCTGAAATAGCTCTGCGTCAGTCACACTATGTAGACCTGAAAAAAACATTTTAGCGGCTGAATTATGAGTATTTGCATTATTAGCCGGATCATCACCTGTGATATTAGCTGCGATTGCTACTCTATGTGAACCCTCATCATCTGATACAATCTGTTCATTTAGCCCTAGATTATCCATATTATCAGGTTTTAATACCTGAACACTAGCAGGTGCTAAATTTTTCACGATTTGCGGAGCAAGTTGCTTTGCAATGGTATTAGCTGCTTTTTTGATTATTTCTTCAGTATCGAATGGTCCTATTATCCATGAAAGTTTATCAATAAAACTTTCTTGATAAAGTTCCTCTATTGGTGGAGCAGCAATATCCGAAGCAAATTTTCCCAAAGAGGATGTAAATTCATCCCATAATTCCGTACTTCCAGATTCATCATATCCAGCATTATATGCAGGATATACATAATAAGCCAATTTGGAACCACCATGAGGGCCGGTAAATGTGGCTATACCCTTTACTCCATCCAAAGGATCCTCAGTATCGGCTTTTCTTATAACTACCGATCCGAAACTATGCGCAATAGCAAAGCTTTTTTCAGGTAAATCTATTTGGTCTTTAACCGGTGGTTCCAATATGCCATCAACAAGATGAGGCTCATTCCATGTGCCGATTATTTGGTCTTTGAGCTTGGAATATGCTGTAATCCAACTATATTGGTAATCGGCATAAGTTATCAATTGTGATTTTGTGTAGTAATGTTCATCAACCCAAGGTGCTACAACACTCCAGGATTTCAATCCAACTTCTCCAGAATTCGGAACAGTACTCCCTATCATGCCATGAATCCAAAATATAGCTTTGTATCCACCATCCGGCGGATTGGTAGGAGGACTTATCGGAGGATCATCCGGTGGTACAGGTGTAGTGACCTCATCGCCTATCACTATCGTTTTGGTTAAACTATCCAATGGTGTATTGCATGGTTGTTGTGCTTGTATATATTTGCTCAAAAACATCGTAGCAAATATAATAATTATAATTTTTATTTTCATGATTTTGATATTTTTTTGTTTTGATAATATTATTTCTTTAAATAAATAAGAGTTTTGAATAAATGATAAATTAAGCTTTTACAAAAAGGATTTATTTGATTTGCAGTTAGTTTATTAATCATTTGGTGATAACCCGCTACCACAAGAAAATTCATAGTCACTAAAATAGGTTTTTGAAATTCGTTTTATACATTCTCCATTGGACAAAGTATCTTTTGATATTTCTATCCTTGAAGTAATCAAATCAGTATTGCAAATTGTAGTATCAAAAACTTCAATTACAATTCTGATTATGGTTGAATCTCCTGTGTTTGGAAAATCAGGATCTGTTATATCAGGAGGGTTAATGGTATCACTTTTTTCGACAGAGATAATGGTTTTTGGATAATTATCGTTATAGTATATATAGGTACTGTCACTTTTGACCATTTGTGTGGCAACACCCGGAGGATAAATATAAGCGGGAAGTAGTCCATTATCTTTAACATTATCTCTATAGATATTGTACAGGGCTTTTGACATATTTGAATGATCCATTTGGCTTTTAAAGACATATCTTTTAAGTTTCTTATCATAGGTTGTTATTCCGTTTTGATTGATTAGCCATTTTTCAGCAAGATTTTCCCAATCTTCATAACAATTTACTGAATTGAGCAAACTAACTTCTTCCTGGGGATTATCAAAAGGATCAATAAACAAGTGATGAAAATTAGTTTCCTCCTTATAATTAAATTCTGGAATATCGTATGGATTTATATCTTCAAGATGTACTTCAATAGGTAATTTAACATGATATGAATTTCGTTCTTGAAACTTTAAATCACGTACGATAGGAAGGCTCTAAGAATGCAAGGCCTTATTCGGCATAAACAAACAAATGGCAATTATCAATATGTTAAAAGTTTTGCCGTATAACCTTTTAATAACCTTGAGTGTGGTTAATGTTTTTCTGTATAACTCTTTTTTGTTCATAATTATATGGTTTATAATTAATCGCCCTACTTCTTTTTCAGCTGTGTTCAAGTCAAATTTTTTCACCTTTGTTGACAGACTGTAAACAATTTGCGCATTTGCTCCGGAGAGTTGTTTGACAGCGTTCACATATAGTATTAGAAAAAGTGATTTTTGTGACAGTTTTTTGAAAGTATTTTTTAGATAATTAATATTATAATATGTAAATTACGTATAACTAACTACATGTGGGGTTTTTTAAGATTGGATTATTTTTAAATATTTTAATTTTTCTTTTTTTACTATTCATTATTCACTTTTTTTTGTCGCAAATAAATTTGCGACACCTTTTAAGGGCGTTTCAAATTTATTTGGAACATTACAAATAGAG
>JALSPK010000117.1 GCA_026986005.1 Saprospiraceae bacterium | reverse complement strand
GAGGTTTGGGCAAATAGTCTGATGGATAAAGACAGATAACACAGCCGCATCCCACTCGGTAAATATTGTAAAAAGAACAAAACAAAAAATAAAAATGAACGGCGACTAACAGTAGATAAGATGAAGACTTGCTATCCCTGCGTCCTCCTCTTATCATTGACCGTTAATTCGGATTATAAATAAAACAAAAACTTAAAACTATGATTTATTTCGGAACAAGAGCAAGTAATATTGGGAATTTTGACATTCCAAACAGTAAATGTAGTTATTGTGAACAGAGCAATACACAAAGAGTTTCAGTATTCGGGAAATATGCCCATATATTTTGGATTCCTATTTTCCCTATTGGTAAGAAAGCAGTGGCGGAATGTATGCATTGCAAGCGTACGATAGAACAGAAGGAATTTGACCCAGAGCTTAAAAAGCTTTATAAAGAGAACAAAGGTAAAGCAAAAAGGCCATTTTGGCATTGGCTTGGACTTGGACTATTTGGATTGTTAGTAGCATTTACTACAATAGTAGGAATAACATCGGAAAAAGACCCAAGAAGCGACTTATTAACCGCAGATGAAGAATTAATGATAACAAATCCAACTATGGAAAGTGATTCTATCTCATATAAAATCAAACAATTATTTGATAATTTTGCAACCGAAGAAATTGATCCATCAGAATTTAAATATTTAACTAAAATATCTGGAGATAAAGCTTTGATTTTAGTTCAAATTCCTAAACTTAGAAAAGTAGAAAAAGAAGGAAGAACTCAAGCATTGGATATTGTTAAAATGATAACGGATAATCAACAAGCTTTTGAAGGTAAAGATTTATATATAGGAATTAAAGGTTTTATAAGTATGATTTTGATTAAAACACCAACTTATGAGGCCAATAGTAGATTAGCTTCAACGAGTGAACTATATGAATTCTATGGACAAAAACCAGAAAGTCAAAAGTAACCCGAGATAACAATAGATAAGACGGAACTCTTCCCTATCGGTCTAGTGTCCTCTTATCAATAACCGTTAATTCGTAATTAAATTTCTTTTTGTCTTTTCTATTTTTTTAAAAAAATGGTTCATTCTTAATTCAAACATAAATAAAGTATATATTCAATTATATCATCATAATTTCAAACAATAATTAAATCTTTTGTTTGTAAAGGGTCTGTTGTTCTGAACCTGTTTGTCACAACAATGCTACCAATGCTTTATTCATGATTGTTTGAGATAAATAAAAGTATTTCAAATGGATTATAAACTTTTTAGCCAAAATAATTATATCCGTTGTACCACAATTTGACCATTTACATATCTGCTCTTTTCAAATGATCCTCAAATATCGTCAATAAATCATTGTACGTATATCCACATATATTGCCGTAATTAGCATTCAAGGTGATGTTCTCTATATTATTCAATCCACTGAATATGTCTGTCCACAAAGTCATTAAAATTTAAAAATAATCTTTTTGCGATATTTTTACTTTATTCAAATTACTGATGCTAAGGCATCACTAATCCTCAGAAAGACAAAAATCTCATCAAAAATCTTTATTTTTCAAAAATCAAGCACTTTATAGACAGACACTAAATAAATTTATCTTTGAGAATTTACTAATACCCGCAGATAAAAACCTGCTAATATATAAAATTAACTTGGATTTGCAACTTCGTGACTAATGCTATACGATATCCTCAATTACATTTTTTATCAACTCGCTTTCATATCCTTTTCTATAAGCATATCCGTACAATTTATTGAACAAATCGTATTGATTTTTTGCTTTAAAAGTATTTCTTTTTGCTATTAATAGATTAGATAATGTCTTGTAATAGTCATTATCATCAATTTCTTTCATCCCAAGTTTAATCAAGTAATTGGATATTTCCTTTTGTTTTAATTCAAGTTTAATCTTGTTTTTTCCCCATTTATTCATTCTGAATTTTCCTCTTACATAAGCCAATACAAATCTTTCTTCATTCAGAAACCCTTCAGTAACTAGTTCAGATATGATTTCATCAGCCATGTCAGAAGGTACATTCATCTTGAAGAGTTTGTCTATGACTTCTTTGTGGCATCTGTCCCTATAGGCACAATAATGCTTTATCTTATCAAGATATTTTGCTTTTTGGTGGTCATTAAATGTTTTGATATCTTCATCCATAAGGGATCAAAAGTATTAATAATTTATTAAAATAGAATTTTTTTGATAATTTTTCTCAAATTTCATTGATTTAAAACACAAATTGCACGAATCTTAGGTTGGATAGTTTGATATTTAAGATAAATATATATAAACATGAAGAAGTTAAAATTAAACTTTTTATAATCAACATATTGGTAGCGGTTTTGTATAAATACCATTTAAACCTATTAAATTTCATGAACAAATCGGACATTATGAACAGACACTATTTAATAATTTCATTATCTTTGTGGGTTCTAAAATATAAATATGGGATTAATTGAAGAGATAAATAAGAGAAAAACATTTGCCATAGTCAGTCACCCTGATGCCGGTAAGACCACTTTGACCGAAAAATTATTGCTTTTTGGAGGTGCTATTCAGGTAGCAGGAGCAGTAAAATCAAATAAGATTAAAAAAACTACCACTTCGGATTTTATGGAAATAGAAAAGCAAAGAGGTATTTCTGTAGCTACATCCGTGATGGCTTTTGACTATAAAGAAAAACGAATAAATATCCTTGATACTCCCGGACACAAAGACTTTGCGGAAGACACCTTTCGTACACTAAGCGCTGTGGATAGTGCTATTGTAGTGATTGATGTAGCTAAAGGCGTGGAGGAACAGACAGAAAAATTAGTAAAAGTCTGCCGCATGCGCCAAATCCCCATTATAGTGTTTATCAATAAATTGGATAGAGAAGGTCTTGATGGGTTTGATTTATTGGATGAAGTGGAGACTAAATTGGGATTGAGTGTTACTCCTCTTACTTGGCCAGTTGGAATGGGACAAAGATTTCAAGGAGTTTACAATATTTATGAGTCCAATTTAAACCTTTTTGACGCTCATGGAAAGCAAAGTACCGGTGAAGTCGTAGCCATAAAGAAAAACGAAACAGATAAACTCAATGAACATATCGGTGAGGCTGCTACGTCAGAACTGCAGGATGAATTGCATACAATTAGTGAAATTTATGAACCATTTGACTTTGAGGACTACCTCAATGGCGATATTTCTCCTGTATTTTTTGGTAGTGCTGTCAATAATTTTGGTGTAAAAGAAATGCTTGATTGTTTCGTAGAGTTTGCGCCCAATCCATTGCCTAGAGAAACAGAACAAAGAATAATTGATCCTAAAGAGGATAAATTTACAGGATTCATTTTTAAAATTCACGCCAATATCGACCCTAAACACAGAGATAGAATCGCTTTTTTGAGAATAGTATCAGGTATTTTTAAAAGAAATACAAATTATTATCATAAGAGAATAGATAAAAACCTGAAATTTTCAAATCCGACTTCATTCATGGCTTCCAAGAAAAGTATAGTTGATGAAGCTTATCCGGGAGATATTGTAGGGCTTTATGATACCGGAAATTTTAAAATAGGAGACTCATTGACCGAAGGAGAAAAATTGGATTTTATAGGTATTCCAAGTTTCTCTCCGGAGCAATTCAGGTATGTACTCAATGCCAATCCGATGAAAAGGAAACAATTGGACAAAGGTATATTGCAATTGATGGACGAAGGGGTTGCACAGCTATTTACCACCTATGATACTGAAAGAAAAATAATAGGAACGGTCGGTGCTCTACAATTTGAAGTGATACAATATCGTTTAGAACATGAATACGGTGCTTCTGTGACTTATGAGCCTTTGCGAATCCACAAAGCATTTTGGGTGGCAAGTGAGGATGCAAAGGCTATGGAGGAATTCAAAAAAAGAAGAAGGCGTGACTTGGCTTATGACAAGGATAGTAAGTTGGTCTTCTTAGCAGAGTCAGCATGGACTGTAAAAACCATAAAAGACAATCACCCCGATATTGAATTTTATGAAAAAAGTGAATTTTAATCAAATGAAAATAAAAATAGCAATTATATACGGTGGCAAGTCAGCCGAACATGAAATCTCCATTCGTTCTGCAAATAATGTGATACAAAATATTGATCAAGACAGGTTTGCTTTTGTTTTAATAAAAATAAATAAGCGAGGTGAATGGCTTACTGATAAGGAAATGATCGAAAATAATAATTTTTCAACTGTTATTGAATTGATGGATTTTTCTCCAAAAAATAAAGTGCTTTTCAATCCCGGGAGAAGCAATCAGTTTATAATTGAAAGTGAGGATAGTCTTGGTTTTTCTGTAGATGCCGTATTCCCTGTTTTGCACGGACCAAATGGTGAGGATGGCGCAATTCAAGGCTTGTTTAAGATATTGAGTTTACCTTTTGTGGGTTCCGGAATACTAGGATCAGCTGTCGGTATGGACAAGGAGATCATGAAGAGGATTCTAAGTGAAGCCGATATCAAGATAGGTAAATATCTAGTTGCAAGAAACGATAGATTTCCTGATTATCATGAGGTGAGAAACAAGCTTGGGTTACCGGTTTATGTGAAACCGGCCAATATGGGATCTTCTGTCGGTATTAGCAAAGTGTATACGGAAAATGAGTATTTGGAAGCGATTAGACTAGCATTTCAATTTGACAGAAAACTGGTAATAGAGGCCAATATTGAAGGAAGAGAAATAGAATGTGCAATACTTGGCAATGAAACACCAAAAGCATCTCAACCGGGTGAAATCATCGCTGCACAAGATTTTTACGATTACAAATCTAAGTATCTTGATGACAACGCCTCAGAGTTAGTAGTAAATGCAAACCTGCCGAATAGCACAAAAGAAGAATTGCAAGAAATTGCAATTAGTACTTTTAAAGCCTTGGAATGTGAAGGTATGAGTAGAGTTGATTTTTTTGTTACCAAAGACAATGAAGTGATAGTAAATGAGATTAACACAATACCCGGTTTTACTTCCATAAGCATGTATCCTAAATTGTGGCTGGAATCCGGTATTTCGTACAAAGAATTAATCACCAATTTAATAGATCTAGCATTTGAAAGATTTGAAAAGGAACAAAAATTGAAAACGAGTATTTGAATGTGAAAATAAATTTAAATTTGTAGTGATTTCTTGATGACACTACTTATATTTGCAGGATAAATGATATGGAGAGATGCCAGAGTGGTCGAATGGGGCGGTCTCGAAAATCGCTGTTCCGAGTAATTGGAACCCAGGGTTCGAATCCCTGTCTCTCCGCATAGAACTATAAAAAAAGCTGCTCCGATAATTCGAAACAGCTTCTTTTTTATATAAGGCAATAATTACTTACCGCATTTTCCTTCTCCGCATTTTCCTTCTCCACATTTCTTCTCACCTTTTACAGCTTCTTTTACATCCTTTGCTGCTTCTTTAGTAGCATCAACAGCTTTACCTGCTGCTTCTTTAGTAGCATCAACAGCTTTATCTGCAGCTTCCTTAGTAGCGTCTACCGCTTTACCTGCAGTTTCCTTTGTAGCATCTGCTGCGGATTTAACTGCATCAGAAGTCTTTTCTCCAGCTTCTTTTACTGCCTCTTTAGCGTCTTTTACAGTTTCTTTGCAACTTTGCATTGTCATAGTACCAACCATTAAAATAGCTAATACAAATAAGATTGATTTGATTTTCATAACATTAGTTTTAATTAATAAAAAAATTCAGGTACGAATTTAATACATTTTTTTCAAATATTCACATTTTATTAACATTTTTTTTAAATTTTAACAATAATACTCTATTAATAGCCCAAATCTTGTACTACTCCTTTTACGTCAGGTATCATGCTTGTTAATATTTGTTCAACGCCTGCCTTGAGTGTAACAGTAGCAGATGAACAAGTAGAACAAGCTCCATATAACCTTACTGTCACTATTCCTTCTTCAAAACCCATATATTCTATTCCTCCCCCATCTTGTTCTATCCACGGTTTTACATGCTGATCTATTATTTCAGATATTTTTTGTTCGATATCATTTATCTCACCTGAGTCTTTTTTTGCCTGCCATTCTGCTTCAAGCATCTCTTTATATCCATCATTGACAATGGTTTTATCTTCTTCAAGCCACTTTTTTATAAAATCCTTTACTTCAAACATTACTTCCCTCCAGTTGGCATCTGAATCCTTATCAATTGAAACAAAATTTTTATTGATTATTAAGTTTTTTATATAATTAAATTTATACAATTCAGAAGCAAAAGGACTCCATTTCTTTGCTGCTTCTCTATTTCCAAAATCTGCCATACCCTCATATAAAATCCTGCTGGTCACAAATTTTAATGTATCGGGATTGGGGGTTTGTTCTGTATATATTAATATGGGGCTCACCGTTTTTTTTACTTTATTTTCCAATTTGTTATCTTCTTTCTTTTTTAATAAATTAAACATGTTCCTTGACTTTTTATAACAAACACATACTATAACTAAATAGTTTAGCGTCTTTTCTTTTTTTAGACCTTTATGATTTCGATTTTCTCGAAAATATATTTAGTTTTATATTTTTAAATAATCAAGCACTTTATTGACAGACACTAAATAAAACCGTTTAAATATGAAATTCAGAACCGAACTAAAGAAAACAGAAATACCGTTTGACATAAATCACAAGCATCAATTGTTACTTATGGGCTCTTGTTTTTCAGACAATATTGCTGAAAAACTGAATTATTATAAGTTTAACACTTTAAATAATCCGTTTGGAATACTTTATAATCCAATTTCAATAAATAAACTAATCAATGATGTTGTTGCTCATAATTATCCTGAAAAAAGCTCTTTTATAAAGAAAAATGAACTTTGGCATCATTTTGATTATCATAGCAATATGTCCGGTGTGTATCTAAATGAGGTATCTAAAAGAATAAATATACTAATAGATGCTACCGGAGAATATTTACAAACTTGCGATTATATATTTATTACATACGGGACAGCCATTGTGCACAAAAGGATAGATACAGGTGAAATAGTAGCTAATAATCATAAATTTCCTTCTGACTATTTTGTCAAATCAAGGCTTTCAATTGAAGAGATAACAAAGTCTGCAAAAGAAACATTGAATAATATAAAAAGTATTAACCCCAATGCTAAAATCATATTTACTATAAGTCCTGTCAGACATATAAAGGAAGGTATGATTGAAAATCAAAGATCTAAAGCAGTATTGCATTTGGCTATCGAAAAACTAGTTGACAAATTTAGTACCTTTTATTTCCCCTCCTATGAACTACTTTTGGATGACCTAAGAGATTACAGATACTATTCATATGACTTAGTACACCCGTCAGATTCCGCTTTAGAATATATATGGGAAAAATTTTCCAATACATTTTTTAATAACTCAACTTTATTGAAAATAGTAGAAATCGAAAAAATACTAAAATCCATTTACCACAAACCATTCAACAAAAATACAAAGTCTTATCTAGACTTTGTTTCAAAACTAAATCAGAAGATTAAAGAGTTCAAATTACACAATCCTCACATCAGTTTTGAGCCCGTGCAATGAGAAATACATTATTACAAACTATTATTAACAAATAAGTAATAAAGTCATTTATATTATATATTTTTGTATTAAATATATAAATCATTGATATGAAAAAATTATTATTACCTATTATTACCTTTTTCTTATCTATTAGCCTCGAAGGACAAGTAGGTTTTATTGATAAATCAAAAGAATTATTAAATAATGATAAAATATATACAACTCTCAGTATATCAATTGCTGACTTAAATGGTGACTACTATGATGATATTACAGTGTTAGACAAGGGAATTTATTTAAAAACCTACATGAATGTTGGTGACATCTCTGCATTTTCCTTTGATAGTATAGCTAAGACTTTTGAAAAAGCTGCTTGGACTATCAATACAGGAGACTTCAATAATGATGGCAAGTCTGAAATCTATACTTGTGGAGCACAAACATTTGGCAATTTATACACCTTTAAAGATTCAACTTATGTATTGACAGACGAATTGAAAAATGTATCATATGCCCAAAACTCTAATATAGTTGATATCAATAATGATGGTTATTTGGATCTTTTTGTTTGTAATGAAAACAACTATAACGCTATTTATATAAATGATGGAATAGGCAAACTAAAGTGGAATGATTTTATAAACTTCAAAGTTGATTCCAATTACAATAATTACGGCGACTACGGTAGTGATTTTATTGATTTTGATGATGATGGAGACTTGGATTTGTTTATTACCAAATGTTGGCCGGGTGCAGAGAGGCCAAATGATCCAAGGAGAGTGAATACTCTTTTTGTAAATGACGGTAACAATAACTATACTGACAAGGCAAAATATTTTGGGCTTAATAGTGGAGCTCAATCATGGACCGGGATGTTTGGAGATATGGACAATGATGGAGACTTGGATTGTTTTGTGACAAATCATGACACAATGCATTATTACTATGAAAACATCGAAAATGATACTTTTATAATGAAAACCGGAATTGATTTTCCGGTATTGAATTGTAGCTCTATACAAGCATCACTGAGAGATTTTGACAATAATGGCTTCTTAGATATCCTTATATCCGGGGATAAATCGTTTCTTGTTTGGAATTATGGAAATAACAATTATAGTGTTGAAGAAAAACCATTTGGTAGAGGTCAAATACATTCGTTCGGTATCGGAGACTTAAACAATGATGGTTTTCTAGATATATATACCTCATATGGTAAAGGTCTCAATGAGTATGGCAACTACAAAGATTTGATTTGGATGAATAAAGGCAATACAAATCATTATGTGAAATTTAGTTTCTTAGGTACTGAATCCAATAGACAAGGGATTGGAGCAAAAGTAAAAATATTTGGTTCGTGGGGAATACAAACAAGAGATGTGAGAATTGGAGAAAGCTATGGAATTACCAATTCAGTAAATGTAAATTTTGGTCTTGGTGATGCAGAAAATATTGATTCCGTCTTTGTGAAATGGCCTTCGGGCATATCTGACAAATACTATGATATTTCACCTGACAATCATTATTTGCTTCATGAAGGAATGGGAATAAATGAATTTTTTGAAATCTATACTATTGGTGATTTGAAGTTTTGTACAGGAGATTCCGTTATCTTACAAGCTCCTGCAGGTAGTGACTATCATTACAAATGGTCAACAGGAGCAAAAACAAAAGCTATTACTGTTAAAAAGTCGGGATCTTACAATGCGACAATTACAAATTCATATGGAGTAGTACAAGTTTCAAAATTAGTAAAGACAGAGTTAAACCCTTATGAAAAACCGGAAATAGATATAACAAAAGGATATATAGCAAATTGTATAAATGAGAAAGTGGAGCTATCGTGTACAGAAAAATACAAGGAGTATCAATGGTCTAAAAACGAAGAGTCTTTGCCTTCTTCCAATACTGCCAACTTATTTGTTTCAGACCCCGGAGATTATTCCGTTAAAGCTCAAGGAACGTGCGATGTGATATATTCTGATACTGTATTTATTGACTTTTTAAAGGTAGAAAACCCCACAGTTACTTACAATGATACCATTTATATCAAAAGACCTGACACATTATATGCAGAAGGAGATATTGTATTGTGGTATGATAGTCAAACCGCTTCAAACCCTCTGGATACAGGAGGAGTATTTATTACCGATACCATAGATTCGTATACTGTATATTGGGCTGAAAACCTTAAAAAGTATATATTTGAAACAAAAAACATTGGAATCAAAGACAATCAAAGCAGTCAAACAGGTTCTGAAAGTATAAATGGAGGGCTTGTATTTGATTGCCATAAAGATGTCATTTTAAAGTCTGTAAAAGTGTACTCAAGTAAAGAAGGAGTTAGAAGATTTCAAATTAAAAATAAAGATGGGATAATTGTACAGTATAAAGATGTAAATATACAAACCGGTCAACACAGAGTTGATTTGAATTTTGAGTTAAAAGCCGGTACAGATTATAGGATTGAAACAGATATTGATGTCAATATAGCTAACCTACAAGCTAAAGCCCCTTATTTTTTTAGAGACAATGACGCATTTGTTAATTATCCTTACGAGAATAAAATAATTTCCATTAATGAGTCGTATTTTGGCAAAAACTATTATTATTATTTTTACGATTGGGAAATAGCAGAAACGGGGCTGGAATGCTCTAGCGAAAGGATTGCAATACCAATTGTCTTTGACCCAAGGGATAGAGTTGAAAATACAATAATAAATGGAGTTAAAATACTTCCTAATCCGGCAAAAGGTATTTTTAGACTAAACTCAACTAAACCTATATTTAAAATAGAAATTTACGACAATATGGGACAAACAATTCTCAAAGAAAATCTTAATGGTGATTTTAATTTCAAGAGAAATATTTCTGATTATGAACAAGGCATTTATTTTATAAAAGTAACGCATGCTAATTCACAATCAGTTTTGAAATTGGTAAAAAATTAAATACGATTGGACTGCATAGTTAAACTACTTCTTTATCTTTGTAGTACAATTTAAAATAGTAATTATGAATATTGATAAAAGGATAGAGGATTTGAGACATCTGATGAATGAGAATGGAGTTGATGTATATATCATCCCGTCAGGAGATCCGCACCAAAGCGAATATGTAGCAGATCATTTCAAGTCGAGGGAATGGATTTCGGGTTTTACCGGTTCGGCCGGAACAGTTGTCATATCACAAGATCATGCCGGCTTGTGGACTGATTCAAGATATTTTCTTCAAGCAGAGGAAGAATTAAGTGGTTCGGAGTTTGTTTTACACAAAGTTTTAGATAGGTCTTATCCCAATTTTTTAAAATTTATCTCTGATACTTTTGCCAAGGGTACAGTCGTTGGTTGTGATGGAAATG
>JALSPK010000116.1 GCA_026986005.1 Saprospiraceae bacterium | reverse complement strand
AAAGCCGGCTTTGAAGTCATGCTATCGCATGCTTTCAAGTCCTGGAAGGCGTTTCAAATTTATTTGAAACAAAAAAAAACCAGCGGAACTTGCCGATACGTAAGTGCCTGGTAAAAGAGGTGATAAAACAAACAGTGAAAATGAAAGACAAAAGGATGATGAATAATGAATTAACTACATCGAATACAACTTAATGTTCCTTAATGTCTTAATGGTTTAAAATATCAGAAGACAAAAGGAAAAAGATAAAAGGATTTAATGATGAATTATGAATTATGAGTTAAAAAGCCGGCTTAATATTGCTTCACTTCATTTGTTAATTTGTTACTATTCATTAAAATCATACCACAAATAATCATAAAAAGTATACCAGTTAAGATAAAAAATTATTTGTAAATTTCATGATTTTTGGGTCATCTCTAATTCACACTATGAAATCAATTGAATTTTTTATATAATTCATATTCAAGATGTTATTAAAATTATTATTTTTACGGGTCAGTTGTTCTGAAATTTGCAGAAAAATGGCTTTGTGGTTGAATAAAGAATTCAGGATAAATATAAAATATGGTTAATTTGGGATAATATACGGAATTATATTTTTTTGATCTGTATTATATTTACGGGACAATATTCTGCTGCTCTAAGGTTGTCATCATACTCATCATCAAACACCCTTAATGTAAAAAACCCTTTTTTATCTGTACTGCCTATCAATATACTCTTACCGTCTTTGTGTGACATAGCCCATCTGTAAGGAGCTTCTTCTACGCAGTAGTTGCAACCAATGCATTTGTCTCTTTGATGTGTAATAACAACCATTTACGCAGGGATAATTTTAAATAATTTATCTGATTTTCTGATTTTTTTATCAAGATGAAAAGTGCATTCATCTCCTTTTTTCGCTTCTTCAACAAACACGTCATCTACCATTATTTTACCGACAGTAGCCTCTACAACACCGGTGTTGGGACCTGTAATCAATATTTTATCTCCCTCTTTCAAGGATTGACTATCAATTTTAAAATGTCCTATTTGTGCTTTTGGATAATAGTGAATACCTTTCCCTAAATATACTTTTGTTTCTGTAGCACTCGAACCGGATTTATTTGTCCACTCTCCCAACAGCTCCTTTCCAAGGTAATATCCACCCCAAAAACCCCGGTTGTAAACGGTCTCCAACCTTTCATACCATTTGCCCACTTTATCTTGACTGAAAGTGTTGTCAAATACGGAATCAAGCGCCTCTCTATAAACTTTTGTTACCCTTGCCACATATTCCGGAGACCTAGCTCTTCCTTCCAGTTTAATAATATCTATACCGGTATCTGCCAATTTATTCAGAAAGTCAATTGTTGCCAAATCCTTTGGGGACATGATATATTCATTATCAATAACCATTTCGTGTCCGTCTTCGAGATCGATTACTTTATATTTTCTTCTACAATTTTGAAGACAGGCACCCCTATTGGCAGATGAATTCATCGTATGAAGACTCATGTGACACTTTCCCGAAACAGCCATACATAACGCTCCATGAGCAAAAACCTCTATTTTTATTAAATTTCCTAAAGGACCTCTGATATCCTTACGCACTATTTCACTACAAATATGTTTAATTTGCCTCATACTTAATTCTCTTGCTAGAACCATAACATCTGCAAATTGAGCATAAAATTCAAGAGTTTCCACATTAGTAATACTCAATTGAGTAGAAATATGTACAGAGACACCTACTTTTCTCGCATAGTTTATGACACCTTGATCCATTGCAATAATGGCATCAATTCCTGCATGTTTAGCTTCATCAACTAAGCTTTTCACCAATTTCAAGTCATGATCATATACTATCGTATTTAAAGTCATGTATGCTTTTACCTCTTCATTGTGACAAATATCTGCAATTTGCTTCAATTCCTCCAGTTGAAAATTTCTAGAAGAATTTGCTCTCATATTCATTTGCTCTATTCCAAAATAAATAGAATCTGCTCCATTATCAATAGCTGCACGCAACGCTTCAAAATTTCCGGCTGGAGCCATTAGTTCTATTTTTTTACTATTATCCATTTATATTTTAATTAATTATATTTTATTATTTAATAACTAACCGATTAACTTTTGAGAATCTGCTTAGACTAAAATCATAACAATATTAGCATAACACAAATATTATACTTGTAGTTTAAAAATAGATTAATTATGTTGTTTTTTAGAAATAATAATGTACTTTTGACATTATAAAAATCATATAGACCCTTTTTGGTTTTTTACGAATTAGTGTCTGTCGATAAAGTGTTTGATTTTTGAAAAATAAAGATTTTTGATGTGATTTTTGTCTTTATGAGAATTAGTGATGCCTTACCATCAGTAATTTGAATAAAGTTAGTAACTACACATTTAGATTGTTTTTCAGCCAAAATTATTCTATCTGCGTAGTTACATAATATCGCAAAAAGATTATTTTATATTTTAATGATTTTATAGACAGATACTAAATTAGACATAGATTTAATAACAAGATTGGTAAATTAAGTGCGCGAAATATTTAATAAAATAATAGCAAAATATTTAAAGCTACGGTATAAAAAAATAAATCGTTTTATACAATATCCTTTTGAAACACAAGAGGAGATATTTAGACAATTGATATATAATGCACAATACACCAAATGGGGTCTGAAATACCGTTATGATAAGATTAAATCATATGAAGATTTCAATAAAAATGTTCCTATATCAAAGTATGATGACCTAAAACCTTATATTCATCGTATGATGAAAGGAGAGGAAAATGTATTATGGGCGAGTGAAATTAACATGTTTTCAAAATCCTCAGGAACAACAGAAGACAAAAGCAAATTCATACCGGTCTCACTTGAAAATCTAAAAGAGTGTCACATAAAAGGAGCATGGGATGCAGTATCAATATTGTATAAACACAATCCGGATTCAAGGTTGTTTGCATCAAAAAATCTGGTGATGGGAGGAAGCCTGAAGGCATATGAAGAAAACACAAGTGTAAAAATAGGTGATATTTCAGCTTTGATGATGGATAAAATGCCTCTGATAGGCAGACCTTTTCACACTCCGGACAAGGAAATAGCAATAATGGCTGACTGGAACAAAAAAATACCGTTAATGGCAGAAGTAGCACGTAAAGAAAATGTTGCTATATTTGGTGGTGTCCCTTCTTGGTTATTGGTATTTTTCAAAGAAGTCTTAAGACAAACCGGCAAGTCCAATCTTACTGAAGTTTGGCCCAATCTTGAAGCATTCATGCATGGAGGAGTGAATTTTTCTCCTTACAAAAAGCAATTTGAAGAACTAATACCAAAGAAGGACTTTCTTTATGTCAATGTCTATAATTCATCTGAAGGTTATTTTGCAGTTCAAAATGAATTTGATTCAGGAAATAATGATATGCTTTTATTATTGGATAGTCAAGTTTTTTACGAATTTATGCCTTTTGAGCAATACGGTAGCGACAATCCGGATGTAATTCCATTAAAAGACGTCCAGCTTAACAAGAATTACGTATTGATTATAAGTACTAATTCAGGATTGTGGAGATATATTGTAGGCGATACTATTGAATTTACTTCAATCTCACCATATAAAATCAAAATAACGGGCAGAACTAAGCATTTTATAAACGTTTTTGGAGAAGAAGTAATGGTATCCAACACAGACAAAGCTTTAAGTAAAGTTCAAGACAAACACAATGTAGCTATCCAAGAGTATACCGTAGGGCCAATATTTATGGAAGACAATACCAAAGGTGGACATCAATGGTTGATTGAGTTTGTGCGTAAACCAAAAGATTTAGATCTATTTAAAAAAGATTTAGACTTAGCTTTACAAAGTGTTAATTCAGATTACGAGGCTAAAAGATACAATAGCTTAGCTCTCCGCGAACTAATTATTACTCCATTACCTAGAGGAACATTTTACAATTGGATGAAATCTAAAGGAAAATTAGGAGGGCAAAATAAAGTACCAAGGTTGTCAAATTCTAGAAAGTATATTGAAGAGCTTTTGGAAATTACTAAACAATTATAGATTTCTTAACACTATTTATTGAGCAAATGATAGAACAGTTTGAACAAATAAAATCAATTATCGACACAAAATATTCAGGTTCGATTATTGAAGAGGACATAGATCGTGATTTTTTAGTCGTTGTTGCAGAAAGAGTTGCTGAGCTAATGGAATCAAATATGGAATTGTTTTTTAACCATTTGTATAGAATGGATATAGATGAAAGAAAAATCCATAGGATATTGAATAATCCAAATGAAAGTGAATCCGTTTATTTTTTAATCGCAAAAATCATAATAGATAGGCAAAAGAAGAGGCTCGAAACCAAAAGAAAATACAAGCAAGAGAGCATTGAAGGATGGGATACTTTTTAGATTATTGAAGGATACATCTTAAAAAAGTCTGAATTGATGTAGCAAAAAGAGAGTATAATGCATCTATTGTATTAATACCAACATAAAATTTATAGCTATGAAAACACAAACTACTTTTTTGCTATTCGTATTTATTTTTATTTGTAATATTAATATTTATTCTCAACCAATTATTATCAATCATCAAAATGCTTTTCTTGAACCAATTCCCGAATGGGCAATAAAATTGGCTTCTGATTCTTTGCACATTGCTTATGGACACACTTCTCATGGAAGTCAGATAACAACAGGCATGAAAGCACTAGCACTTCAGTCTACAAAACTGAAAGGATACAAAGGTGATTTTTATTGCTGGGAAGATTATTTTGAAGTATATGGAGACAATCCATGTATGGATATAGACGATAAGTTTGTTCCGGGAGATCTTGGTCATAATGGTGATACAGGTTGGGCAGATAGAACAAGAAATTATTTGACTTCAAAAGAAAGGGCAAAAGATATAAACGTTGTGATGTGGTCTTGGTGCGGAGGATGTTCTGATAATACTGACGCTGGCATCCAAACTTATCTTGATGCAATGAATAAACTTGAAAACGACTTTCCAAATATAATTTTCATCTATATGACAGGGCATCTCGACCATTGGAGCGACGAAAAATTAAAACACAACAATCAACTTATCAGGGATTATTGTATAGCAAACAATAAAATACTATATGATTTTGCAGATATTGAATCTTATGATCCGGATGGTAATTATTACGAATATTCAAATGATAATTGTGACTATTACAATGAAAATGGGGATAATTTAGGTAATTGGGCACAAGAATGGCAGGATTCGCATGAACATGGAGTGGATTGGTATAACTGCTCTGCTGCTCATACAAAGGCACTAAACGGTAATCGAAAGGCTTATGCCGCATGGTGGCTATGGGCAAGACTGATTGGTTGGAATCCTGATGTCAATACTATTGAAATTACTGAACAACCTAAAGATGTCGCCTTTTGTGATGAAGGTAATGCAGAATTCAATGTGAATTATTCAAATGCAGATAGTGTTAGATGGCAAAAAAGGAGTCCTGAAGACACAGAATTTGTCAATATTTATGATAATTCTACCTACGATGGTACAAGTTTGAAGAATTTGAAAATAAACTTTGATTCAGATAGTTTGAATGGACATAATTATAGGGCTGTAATATACCTCAACAATAAAATTGTTGCTTCGGACAGCGCATTATTGACAATTGATAAATTTATTAAAGCAAAAACAGGGGATGTCGATGAGACCTGTAATGAAACATTTTTATTAAAGGGTAGTAATCCGCTTCCCGGTACATGTATTTGGACTGTTGTTAGCGGTGGGTCACATATTGATACAGCTACCAATTTTAATGCAATAGCTTCAGGATTGTCTTTAGGGGAAAATATTTTTCTCTACTCTATCACAAACGGATTGTGCAGCGATACAAGTGAGTTGAAAGTAAATCGTTTTGGCAATATATCAATAACAAATCAGCCTACAAGCGTGTCGATTAATACCGGTCAAGATACTTCTTTTGAAGTAGGGGCAAATGGAGATATTGAATTCATTCAGTGGTACAAAGGAGATACTGTTTTAACAAATGGAGCAAAATACCTAGGAGTAAACACCTTAAAATTGCAGATAAGAAATATCGAAGCAAGTGATAAAGGCAATTACTATTGTGAAGTGAATGGATATTGCAATGATGAAAAAAGCAACACTGTCATCCTAGATGTTTTGACTTCAATTCAAAATCTCGTCTATGCAAATCTTTACATATATCCAAACCCGGTAAAAAATACATTGAATTTGAATAGCAAATCACATATTGAACAGATTGAAATATTTAATATCAATACACTCAAAAAAGTTGTCTCATTAAACAATCCCGGACAGTCTATCGATCTTTCTAATCTTATTAATAATACATATGTGATTAAAATAGTCACAACAAGCAATATACTTTACAGAAAAATCGTAAAATTAGAATAATTGATCTAGACTACTACAAGAGTTTTGACGACTTTATGGACAAACACTATATAATCAGCATATTGGTAGCGGTTTGGTATAATTATTCCTCTACATCTACCTTTATTTGACTTCCGTAGTGTTTTATTATGGCATCTTGTTGCTCCCAACTTAGTTTGTCTAAAATATATCGCAATTCAAATGGATATTTTATGTGATATACAACTATTGTTTCTTTTTTTGTTTCAGGATCATAATAGGGTACGGTATCAATTCGAGTACTCATTTTTCCAGAAAAATTCAAGCTTTCCAGATATTCATCCATAGAGATTTTTGTATTTACGATATAACTTGTTTCTTTTTTTGTTTCAGGATCATAGTTTACAATTGTATCCGTTTGTGTAAAATATCCGGGAACTAAAGTATCTTGTAGTATCTTACCGTCGATAGATTCATATACAGGGTACGATTTGAAGGTAAATGCCGAAAAGATACCTAATACAACGGGAATTAGAAGTAGGTAAGAAAGTGCTTTGATTTTTTGATTTTTTGCTAACATATCAATTCTATTTTTAGTTAATGAATAAAAATTATTTGTTATTAATGTTGGTTTTACAATTATGTTTTTTGCAAATTCAAACAGATATTCTGCCATTTTCACATTGTCTATATCACTATTTCTCATCGACAAATCATCTGCTTCAAATTCGTGATTTTCTTGCGCTAAAAACTTAATTCTATAAATAAAAGGATTGAACCACAATACAATTTTTGCTATTTCAAAGAAAATGACATCTACGGAATGATACTTTAAAACATGTGCGATTTCATGATTCAAAATGATATTATCTCTAGGATTAAATAGGAAAATATAGTTGAGAAAACTAAAAGTATTTTGCTGCCTATCGGCTATATAAAATTGTTTGTATCTCCTGAATTTGGTCTTATTTATCAGGACAACAACCTTAACCAAACGATATAAAAAAAACATCAAACTCAGTACTACACCCGTAATATAGACGTATAAAAGCCAATCATAATTGCTGATTTCAATATTGGGCAAAGCTATTGCCGGAGTCTTTTCTTTAGTACTTATTATCCTTCTGTAAGGAAAAATATCAAAGGACAAAAGCGGAGTGATTATACTGAAAACGGTTATGAAAATCAGATATATCCTTTTTAAAAAATATCTTTTGTCCCACCGATAAATTGCCTCGTACATTAAGGTAAAAACAAAAAGAATAACCACATTGTAGAATAATATTTTGACAGTCATAATTTATTATTTTTAGAAGCCTTTTTCATTTTCTTTATCATTCTTTCCAATTCATCAATATCAATTTTCTCTTCTTTCATGAAATAAGAAAGCAATGCCTCATTTGAACTACCCATCAAATTATATAGTTTCTTAAATAATGTTTTGCCATATTCCTCTTTTTTCAATATTGGGAAATATTCATGTGATTTTCCGTATTTTTTGAAACCAACATATCCAAGTTTCTCAAGTTTTCTTATAGAAGATAAGACCGTATTGTAGGGTGGCACGGGTTTACTCAAATACGTAATGAGAACCTTAGGGAACGCCTTTTCCAGCAACCAAAGTTTGTCCAATATGTCTTCTTCAAGTTTAGATAATCTAAGCATTCTTATATTTATTTTATAGTTTGTATAACGAATATATAGTTATAACAACTTTAAATAAGTTATATTGTTTAATTCGTAAAAAAATCGTAATTTTTCTTCTTTCTCTGATTTTTTCAGTTCCTCTTTTTTGATTTTAATAATTTGTGGTATCTTTATGGTGTGGTGTAAAGAGCAAAATGTTATGAAATACAGTACAATTTTTGTAATCTTACTAATTTATATGTCGTACCTACGGCACTCAACCCACCGTACATGACCACAAGGAGACTCACGTCCCTTGCAATAATCTATCGTCCCCAATGCAAGATCTGGGCAAGACCCGCCTGAGCTAAATACTTATGGTATCTACTATATTTGAAAAATCATTTGCACGCGATTAATAGTCGCAAATAAATTTGTGATGCCATTTAAAAACTGAGTCCTTGAGAACACCTTTACTTAGCTATACATTGGAAAAATATTTATTGGCAACTATTTTTTTATATATAAATCCAGTTGAGGAAAAGGAATTGATATATTATTTTCCTTAAAATTTTTGAAAATGAGTTTCCTTATATCGCTTTTAATTTTTTCAATAAAAAAGATATTTTGGCTATAGAACAATAATTTAAAATCCATACTTGATTTACCAAAGCCAACCAATCTTCCTTCCAATAAATCACTTTCTAAAACATCGGGGTGTTGTAATGCGCTTTTTTCCAGTAAATTAATCACGGAGTCAATATCACTATTATAAGAAACCCCAACATCAATGCTAAAAAGAGTTTTTTGAGTTTGTAGACTCCAATTTATCACTTTATTGGTTGTGATTAATGAATTGGGAATAATAACAACAATTTGTCTAACATTCATCCCTTTGGAAGTTCTTAGACCTATTTCTTGTATCTTTACGATATCACCATCTATTTGTAAGATATCACCCACTTTAACAGAATGTTCAAATAGTAATATAATACCGGATAAGACATCATTGAAAGTTTGTTGCAATCCTAAGCCTATTCCCACTAACAATGCGGCAGAACCTGCGAGTAATAATGTTACATTAATACCTATCGTTTCCAAGACTAAAGTTATTGCTAATACCCAAATAGTATATTTAATTAATTGAAAAATAGCAATAGAACTACCTTTATCCAATTTATGAATCTTTGTTTTTTGTAGCAAAGCTTTATTTATAAGCCAGAGTATTAATTTAGTTACGATAACTATTAAAAGTATGCTTACCAGTTCAAAAACAGTCAAGGAATGTTGTTTAAAATTGAATAATTCATATTCTAGAATCGTATTAATCATATATCATTTATTTAGAAGTTAATTAGTGTCTGTCTATAAAATCATTAAAATTTAAAAATAATCTTTTTGCGATATTTTCACTTTTTTCAAATTACTGATGCTAAGGCATCGCTAATCTTCACAAAGATAAAAATCTCATCAAAAATCTATGTTTTTAAAAAATCAAGCACTTTAAAGACAAACACTAATTATTTGACAATAGTTTTGATATTAATTTTGTAGAAATAAATTGCTCCGCTATAATTTTTATTAAAACTGTTATTGGTATTGATAAAATCATACCTGGTATACCCCAAATGAATCCCCAAAACATAATCATTAACAAAATAGCTATTACGTTTATTGAAAATGACTTTCCTAAAAATACAGGCTCTAAGATTCCGCCCATGATAACCTGAACCAAAATAATACTGCTAATAAAAAAAACTAAAGTACCTGTTGTATTTAATTCAATAAATGCAAAAGCAGAAAGAAACACTACAGATATTATTGAACCAACCATTTGAATGAAATTTATTATGAAAGCTAATAAACCCCAAAATAAAGGAAAACTTATACCAAAAACATAACATAACATCGTAAACCCTAATCCGGTAAAGAGACTAATAATAAATTTAACTCTCATAAACTTCAATAAATCTTTTTCTATCCGCAAAAAGACTTTAATTGAAGAAAATTTTTGGCGGATAATTGTTAAATTCATTATTTTTTGCATATTTAATGACTCAGCTAAAAGCAGAAAAACAAAAAATATTGTCGTTAAAAACATGGAAGTAGTATTACGAATAAAATCAAATGTAAATGCAAAATTCTTGGTGATATCCATTTTTTGAAAATAATGTAAAAAAAGACTGGAGTCTTCTACTCTTTCTATATTAAAGAACTTTTCTATTGGTAAAAATAATTTATTTGCTTTTATTTCTATTTTTTGCAACAAATCACCATTAGAATTTAGTATTTCCTTACTGGAAAGCTGTATAATATCCCCCGATAGTTTGATAATAAATAATAGAATAATTGCTATTAATAAAAGGCTTAAAAATTTAGGGATTTTTATTTTGTTTAACTTACGCATAAGTGGCAAAAACAATAATGATATGAACATTGCAAAGAACAATGGTATAAAAATAAAGGAAAGTACTTGTAAAATATAAAATACTATCGGAATAACTATTATTAACAATAAAATATTAGTTGTTTTTCTGCTATTCATTTGAGCTCATTTTATTAATAATAAAATTAATGTTTTGTAAAACTCTATTCATTTCTTGTTGAAAAAATGTAGATGTATTATTATTCCACTGTGGATCTCTACTTTGTAAGCTTTTAAAGCTGTCATTCAATGATTTTATATACATTTTTTTTTCAATATTGTCTTTGATAAATATTGGAGGGTATAATTCATACATTAAAATCCAATTTTTAGCTATTCTGGTTACTCTGCCATTTCCATCCACAAAAGGATGTATCCTAATTAGCTCATGATGAAAATAAATTGCTTTTATTAAAGGGTTTGATATTTCATTTATATTCTGAAATAATTGTGTAACAAGACCGGGGATTTCTTTGGAGTCCGGGCAATAATAATTCCCAACCATCACCAACGTATCACGATACCTGTTTGGATGCAATTGATAAGATTCAGGAGATAATAACCTAAACAATTGAAATAATTGTATTTCCTTTGTAAAAGGAGTTTGAGCTTTTATTTCATTCAAGACAAAAGCAATTGTATTATTCAAATTTTTTATATAAACAGCTAACTCTTCTTCATTTTGAGCTTCCATCTGTGCATTCTTAATAGTTAACAAATCGGTAAGGCTATTGGTACTGCTTTGAAAACTCTCAAGCAGTTTTTTTGATGATATCTCTGTATTGAAAATTACATTCCTATATATTTCTTTTACTTTAAAATCAATATTTTTTAATTGCTTTTCATCAACTTTAATCAAATTGGGTGGTAATAAAATCATATAATTACTATTTGCTTGTGTATCTAATCACTAAATATCCTATAAAACCCGAAAATAATGATCCAATGAGTATACCTATTTTGGCAGAATCAGTATAAACCAAGCTATCACTAAAAGCCAGATTGGAAATAAAAATCGACATTGTAAATCCAACACCTGCCAATATCGCAACACCGATTATTTGTTTGAAATGTATACCAAATGGCAATTCAATTATTTTAAATTTTAATCCTAAATATGAAAATAGTGAAACCCCTACCATTTTCCCCACAAAAAGACTTATAGCTATGTTTAAAATTAATGCATAATCTAAGCTTATGTTGCTACTAAAAACAACTCCTGCATTAGATAATGCAAAAACAGGAATAATTAAAAAAGCTACCCATTTGTGTAGTTTGTATTCAAGATCTTGAAGTGGTGATCTCACTTTTGCTGACCGAGCTTCAATATATTCTATATAATTCAGTTGTTTTTTTGAAAGAGTATTGTTTTTACTATTGCTATCATCTCTCATTTTGCTCAATGCAAATCCAAGATTATCCGTATAATTTTTTATGTTTATTTTTTGTCTAATAGGTATTGTAAATGCAAGTAAGACTCCGGCTATAGTTGGGTGTATACCTGATTTTAAGAACAAAAACCAGATGACAATTCCAAAAAACAAATACAAATAGCTTATGTATATATTTTTATATGAGAGGAATACTAATATTGAAAGTAATCCCAAGGCATAAATAATCAACATCCAGTTGATTCCTGAACTGTAAAAAATCGCAATAACCAATACAGCACCAATATCGTCAATTATAGCAAAAGCTGTCAAGAAAATTTTTATACTATTTGGCACTCTATTACCTAAAAGTTTGATAATTGCCAAAGCAAAAGCAATATCAGTTGCCATAGGTATTCCCCAACCCTTTGCAGTATTTACGTCTTTATTCAATATAAAAAATAGTGCAATAGGCACTACTATTCCCCCAATTGCTGCAACAAAAGGAAGGGATGCTTTTTTTATTGAATCCAATTCTCCAATCAAAAATTCCCTTTTCAGCTCTAATCCCAATAAAAAGAAGAAGATTGCCATTAATCCGTCATTAATAAGCAAAATAAGTGTTTTTTCAAATTCAAAAGTATGGAATTTAATTCCTATTTTATACTGCAAAATAGAATCATAAACAAACCCATAAGATGAGTTTGCCCATACAATAGCCGTTATAGTAGCCACAAAAAGAAGTATACCGCTTAAGCTTTCTGCTCTAACAAATTTTTGAAATGGATTTAATATTGTTTTTTTCATATTTAATTGTCGAATGATTTATTAATTAATTTTGTGTTTTCTTATCAATTATTTCAATATGTCCCTCTTCAAAACTTTTTTCAATACTATCATGAAGTTCGTCATATTGGTGTACTATTTCAACAAAAGATTTAGGTTTTCGACTAAATATCAATGCAATAGTCATAATAAAACTTGTTATCAATATAGTGTATAGCAATACACCCTGATCAAAGTTTTTAATCATATACTCCGAGGGTATGGTGTAAAATAATAATACAGTAATTAGACCTCTGGGTGCAATAAATAATTGTGGAATGGTTTTCTTTAGTCCCAAAATAATAGTAATAAATATTAGCCGAACTGAAAAAATAATTCCTACATAAATCAAGCTCTGTATTGCAATATCAAAGTCGAAAAGTGACACCAATGATATTGTAATACCAAATAATACGAAGAAAAATGTCCGAAGGATAAAAGCAGATTCCACCGTAATAATATAAAATTCTTTAAAAACAGATTTTATTTTAGCTGCATTTATAGTTTTTTTCAAAAGCCCGCGAAAGAAAACATCAGTATTACCAAGAATCAAACCAAACAATAATATTATAATTAATGATGATAAATGAAAAACTGAACCTATAGAATAAATTAAAAAAAGAACTGCTATGATAAGAAATAGTTTTACTTCGCTCGTTAACTTTTGGATACCTATAACAGCGACATAGCTAAATATGATTGCTAATACTATTGTAATAACTATATTGGAAGTAACACTAAATATAATATGATGTGTAGAATAATAAACTTCTTTTGATACTAAAAATTGAAATAAAATAATCCCAATTATATCTGAAAAAGTACTCTCGTATATCATAAATTCTTTCTTTTCTTTTTGCAAGTTTGCTACACTTGGAATTATTATCGCACTACTTAAAATAGAAAGAGGTACAGCATAAATAAAAGATTCATAAAATGGAGAACTTAAAAAATATTGAAGTGCAATAGCTAACAATAGTGAAGTGCCAAATAAACTCAACAGCGACATTAGAAATGATTTGAAAATCAAATTTACTCTATCTTTCCTTATTTTGAGGTCTAAAGCAGCTTCTAAAACAATCAATATCAACCCCACTTTGCCAATTACTACGATGGAGTTGGATAAAATAGAATTATTTTTAATATTAGGAAATATATTTTGAATCAATATACCTAATCCCATCAATAGGAGTACACTTGGAATATTTGTTTTTATTGAAATATAATTAAATATAAAACTGAGAATTACAATGACTGAAAAGCTTATTATAGCTATATATTCAGGTTTAATGCTATCAATAATTATATCCATATATTTTTATATTTATTTTATCAGTCATTCAATATGTGTTTATTTTTTCACAGTGCTATTTACTAGTCGTTTATAAAATTCTACTATGCTATCTTCCTCTTTGTAAAGATTCGTTAGTCTTGGCAAATGTTTTGAAAAATACCTCTGTTGATGTGCTCCTTCTATAACAGTTGTAATTAGCATATGAGGATATCTAAAATCAGGATTTACATCTAAAACCATAGTCGCAACCCTGTTCACCATTTTTTTGTACGTAGAAAAATATCCTTTTTTATTCTCCTCGTCAATTTCTTTAGTATGAAATGCTTTTACTGACTCCTCAATAATTATCCTGTTTAAAATAATTTCATTTACAAACGATATTGATTCATCTTCAAAAACCGGCATTGTTAAAACATCGATGGCTTTATTCAATTTCTCCTCGATATTATTAACATTTATTGTAGCTAAAACAATTTTATATTCTACCCAACTCCAATACCAATTTGTTAGATAAACCAATAAATTGTGCTTGTTTTCAAAATATCTATAAATTGAACTTTCAGGAGAATTTATTTTTTTACTTAATTTTCTAAATGTGAATTTTTCAAATCCCAATTCATCAATTAAATATATACTCCCGGAGATTATTCTTTTTCCCAAATCAGACGAATTAGGATTTTTCAAGAATAAAGCTGTTTTAACATCAATTTTAATATTTAAATCAATCATATTAAGTTGTATTACTTGTGAAATTAATAGTAATACTATCATTAACGATGTTAAAATTATTATTATTGTATAGGATTCTGTATTTTCTACCTAAAAGTCAGCACATATCTCAATGATGGCATTATTGGAAGTGAGTTAATCTTAACCCATTCTTTGGAAACATTGTCTTTTTTGAGATTTGGTGTCTGTGCATAACCCAATACACAAGATATATATGTACGGAAAGATGATAATACCAAACTGCTACCAATATGCAGATTATAAATAGTTTAGTTTTCACTTCTTCGTCTTCAACAAATGTTTCCATAGCTAAAGCTCTGCAAAGAACCAATTTCAACATCGCTAAAGTGCCAAAAAAGAAGCGCTAATATACTATAATATACTGGTTATGTGGCCTTAATGTTAATACCCCAATAGAAAAAATGTTATTTTTTTGAATTTTAAGACATTTTTTATATACTTGTTCCGTATATAAACCGTCAGAGCCAATGTAGAAAGATGGTTTCTGAATTCAAGGGTTTGCGGAGAATAAAAACAATAATCTCCTTGTTTTTGCGGAGAATAAGTTGTATATTTGCAGTATTATATAATTGATAGAAATAATATGGCAAACTACATTTACCAATATAACAACTGGCCAAATTTTACTTGGAATGAGAAAGAAGTTCAAGTTATACTTGGGAAAGTTCGCCATTTACAAGGAAAAATATTTGGTCAAATAAGTGCATTAGGATTTTCAATAAAAGAAAAGACTTTACTTGCGACTTTGACACTCGATGTGTTGAAATCATCTGAAATAGAAGGCAAATTGTTAAATTATGAACAAGTCCGTTCATCAATTGCAAGAAAACTTGGACTGGAATATGCCGGAATGGTTTATCCTGACAGAGATGTAGAAGGTGTTGTCGAAATGTTATTCGATGCAACCCAAAACTATGACAAAATACTTGACGAAGAAAGATTATTCAGCTGGCACGCTGCTCTTTTCCCAACAGGAAGAAGCGGTATGTATAAAATTGATGCTGGTAATTATAGAAAAGAAGAATTGCAGATAGTTTCGGGTGCAATGGGAAAAGAGAAAGTGCATTATCAGGCTCCACCATTTAATCAAGTGAAATTTGAAATGAACAGATTTATTGAATGGTTTAATAATGATGCTGCATTGGACTTAGTTATTAAATCGGCTATTGCCCATTTTTGGTTTATCATTATACATCCCTTTGATGATGGAAATGGGCGTATTGCAAGAGCTATTTCCGATTTATTGTTAGCTCGATCAGAAGATAGTTCACAACGATTTTATAGTTTATCAAATCAGATATTGTTAGAACGAAAAAAATATTACAGTATTTTACAAAAAATCCAACATAGTAATGGTGAAATAACCGAATGGTTAGTTTGGTTTTTGGATTGTCTATATGATGCTTTAAAAAACACAGAACAGACTATTAAGAAAGTGCTTTACAAAGCTGATTTTTGGGATAAACATAAAAATACGCAATTAAACAGTCGTCAGCGATTAATGTTAAACAAACTACTTGACGGTTTTGAAGGAAAATTAAAGACTTCAAAATGGGCAAAAATTACAAAATGTTCTCAGGATACAGCTTTGAGAGATATTAAAGACTTAATTGAAAAAGGAATATTAAGACAAGAAAAATCAGGAGGAAGAAGCACATATTATGAATTAAATAAATTATAAAACAGTGGCACACACAATGCATATACCAAATGGCGAGTAAGTGATTGTAAATAAAATTATTGCATAAAATCAAAGTTAAGTGATTTTATATTAACTTTGTGCTTGAAAGTCGCCACTGGGCATATGCTGAACGTCAGACACGATATTGGCTTATCTTATTCAATGTATTGGTAGGTATTGTAGATTATCATTGAAAAGTATACCATAAAATCACTGAAAAGTATACCAGTTAAGAGAGGGAAAAGTATAAAATATATTTTAAAAAATAAAAAAATGAATAATTACAATGAAATAATTAAAGAAGCTATTAATGAAACATATCATTTTAATAGATGGAGATTTCAAAATGAAGCAGAATTCAAACATGAACTTTTCCATATTTTAGCAAATAAATTTTTAAAAGGCAACTGTTTGGGCTGTGATAATAGAATTTCACAAGTACCTATTCTTCATGCTGAAGCAAGACCGGAGAATAAAATAAACTCAAAAGCAGATATATTAATTTGTAATCCTAAAGCTAAGATACAACCTCTTTTCAACTATTCTGTTGAATATTTATTAGAATTGAAATATAAATTAAATAACAGAAATTTAGAAAAGGAAATAAAGAAATTGGATAGATATAGCAGAAAATTTAAATCTATCTATTTTATTTCAGCTACAGGAAATAAGAATTCAATTCAAAATACCAAAATTGAACATCACTCATCAAAAAACATTAATATTATTTTTCCTTTGAATCAAACTAAAGAAAAAATTAGTAATTATAATCCGAGCAAGTTAAATAGTATTAAAGTTTATGAAATTGTACAAAAATGTATAATAAAAACATTAAATAAATACGGAAACAATAAAAAACAATACAAAGCTTATTTTTGGTGCAATTATGAAGGAGAACAGAAAAGAGGATTTAGTTATCCAAGTGAAGGAGATTTTAATTCATTTTTATATAATGAGCTTAGACTAAATTTACCAAAAGGCATAGAGATTAGAAGTGAATATTCTATTAAAGATAAAGACACAAATACAAACTATAGAATTGATTTAGTAGTGTCTGATATTGACAAGACTTTCTTTATTCCAATTGAAGTTAAAATGAATTGGGACCAATTTAAACTAAAAACAAACGAAAGAGACTCTGAAGTTTTTAAAATCTTAAGAAGATTTGAATTATTAATAACTAAATATAAAGGAAAAAAAATAATGCCATTTTTAATTGTAATCCAAGGACATTGGAGGATGCCAACTACAACAAAGAAAGAGGATTCTTTGTATGAATTAAGAAAAGCTGAGATAAATTATGATTTTTTAACTTTTAATGAAGAAAAAGATAAAATTGAGTTTTATAAACATCTGCCTAAATAATAGATTTTGTTAATAAATATTTACTAAATTGTTTTTAAGTAAATAGTAATGTTTAATATAAAAAACAAAATACAATGTGAACAATAGATAAGAGGAAGCCTTGCTATCGCTGCGTCCTCCTCTTATCATTGACCGTTGTACTTCATCCTAAGAAAGAACCAAATGAAAATTAGAATTTCAGAAACAAGAGAAATACAAAAGGAGAAAATTATTCGATTATACAAAGCGAATAATTGGAGTTCAGCGGAAAAACCCACAGAATTATATAACGCATTAATAAACTCACACTCGCTTATTACAGCGTGGAATGCAAAAGAATTAATCGGACTTGGAAACGCAATTTCAGATGGATATTTGGTTGTTTATTATCCACACTTAATTATTCACCCAAACTATCAAGGAAAAGGAATAGGAAAAACAATAATGGACAAGATACAAGAGAAATATAAGAATTTTCATATGCAAATATTGACTGCGGACGGAAAATCTATTGATTTTTATCAAAAAATAGGTTTTGAGAAAGAAGGGAATACACAGCCAATGTGGATTTATAAAGGAAATGAACATTAAAACAAAAAATAATGATTGCAAGAATTTGGCACGGAAAAACAAAAATGGAGGATTTTGAAGAATATACAGAATTTATGAAATCAAAAGCAATTCCAGATTATCGGAAAACAAATGGCTTTATAAAATTAACATTCTTAAGAAGAAAGGATGAAAATATAGGACACTTCACATTAATCACATTTTGGGAAAATCTTAAAGTAATTAAAAATTTTGCTGGAGAAGATTTTGAAAAGGCAAAATACTATCCAGAGGATAAAAATTTTCTATTGGAATTTGAAGAAAAAGTAACACATTATGAAGTGTTCGCTGAATAAAGCCGAACGCACACACAATGTATAAAAATGATAGCCGAAATAGTAGTAAATATGAACATTATAGCCCGCATAAAATTTAGTTGTAATTTGAAAAATTTGAGTTCCGCAATTGGCAACTATTCTTATGCAAATCGTTGACAGCATAGGAAATTTGACTGTTGAACAAATTGTTATTATAGAGTAAGAATTTAACTTAGGGCGTGAGAAAACACTCCCATTTATTTATTATAATTAAAAATTTAGAAATATGAAACGAACATGAATTTTATTAAACATAAATTTCACACAGAAGTATGTTTAAAAAAATTCATGTGAGAGCGAAGCGGTTCCATATGTGCAGAAAATTTGTAATACATTTATTTTCTATTTATTAGAAATTTTTAAACATATGAAAAGATTAATTTTGCAAGTATTCTAATGATGTTTCTTTCATGTAGCAAAGATGATTCGGTAGATTTTGACGTTAAACGCAATAACATCGTGGGCGATTGGGAGGTTACACAAGCCACACAGGAGATTATAGACAGACACAAATTAAGCTGAAATAATTATTTCCTTCTATTTTTTTCACGTACTATTGTATTCTTATACATCATTATCAACATATTTTTCTTATTTTCGTATTATAGTAATGGAAGTGATTTGAACATCTTAACGATATTCAAGGAAAACAAGCAAAAAACACATTAAGTTATTTGCAGTTTTTATTACTTCAATTTTGTAAATATTCAATACTGAAACTTTTATGAGAAAAATAAATAAACTCATTCTATTAGTAATCATATTATTTTTTTTTAGTACAATTACTACAAATGCTCAAAAAGTGTACAAGCAGAATCCCGGCTTTATTTTTGGGTTTTCATATGGATATAATGTCTCTGGGGGGGACTTGTCCACAAGATTTGGAAACAATTTCAAAATTGATGTTTCACCTACTTTTTACTTTAGTGGTTCAAATATTTCTGTAGGTATTGAAGCTAGTTACATCTTTAGCGGCAAAGTAAAAGAGCATTCTTTTTTAAATATCCTGACTTTTGATAGACATGTTATTAATAATAATGGAACTTTTGCGACCATCCAGACTAGTGAAAGGGGTGTCTTATTCGGTGGATTAATCAGTAAAATCATACCTTTTAACAGAAATATCAGAACAGGAATTAAGATTGAAGCAGGTGGATATTTGTTCAGGCATTGGATTAGCTTCAAAACAATTGGAGAAATACGACAATTAACATCAGATTACTTAAAAGGGTACGATAGATTGACAGGAGGTTTAGCTTTAAAAGAATTTGTTGGATATCAGTATCTGAGCGAAAAAAGTAAGATTAATTTTTATGCGGGATTTGAATTCTATCAGGGATTCACAAAAAGTATCCGAGGATATGATTATGATAAGGCTTCTGTTGACAATTTTGCTAGAAAAGACCTTCTATATGGAATAAAAATTGGCTGGATATTGCCACTATATATTGTTAAAAACCCGGAAGAAATATACTATTAGGATGCCTTATCTCTATAATTTTTTGATGAATATTTATGCATTTATAATTAGATTTACCTCTTTATTCAACCGTAAAGCAAAATTGTGGGTAAAAGGCAGAAAAATACAGCATATCCCGGATTTAGTCACCGAAAAAGTTGTCTGGATGCACTGCTCTTCTCTTGGGGAATTTGAGCAAGGCAGACCGATTTTTGAAAAACTAAAAAAGTACAGACCTGATTATATATATGTACTTACTTTCTTTTCTCCTTCGGGTCACAATGCTCTAATAAACTATAAAATCGCTGATTATATCTTATATTTACCTACTGATTTACCCAAAAACGCCAAAAAATTTATTGCTAGTATAAATCCTGAAATAAGTATATTTGTTAAGTATGACTTTTGGTACAACTACTTGAAGATACTAAATGATACAAAACATACAGTTATTTTTATTTCCGTACTGCTCAACAAAAATCATAGATTATTCAAAACATTTAACAAAATAATTTTATTTCAACTCAAGAGAGTAACTAAGATTTTTACACAAGATGAAGCTACATTGGATATTCTTAAATCGCATGGTTTTGACAATGTCGAAAAAGCGGGAGATAGTAGAATAGATAGGGTGATAGAAATAGCCGAAACAAAATATACAGATTCAATAATTGAAGGGTTTGTATCCAATGAAAAGAAGGTGTTGATTTGTGGAAGTACTTGGGAAAAGGACATTGATATTCTATCAGGGATAAAGCGAAAATTGATTGAAAAATACAATCTAATAATAGCTCCTCATGAATTATCGGACAAACAAATCAATTATATATCACAAAAGTTTTCAGGCTATAATATTCATTTTTACAGCAAAGGAATTATTAGTATTAAAGATAAAGTTGATATTTTGATTGTTGATAAAATAGGAATTCTCTCGAGGATATACAGATATGCGTATATTTCTTATATAGGGGGTGGTTTTGGTAAAAGTATTCACAATACTCTAGAACCGGCTGCGTATATTATACCTGTGATTTTCGGTCCAAATTATAAAAGGTTTACTGAAGCGACGCATTTAATTTTAAAAAAATCGTTTTTTTCAATTGATGATGGAAATCAATTAGAAGAAATATTACTATCTTTGGATAATAAAGATTTTTATAATGAAGTTCAAAAAGGGATAAGAAATTTTTTAGAAAAAAATAAAAATGCAAGTTTACAGATTGTAAAATATCTTGAAAACCAAATGTTATAGACAATGGATACAAGAGTTAAATTAGAATCATACAATGTATTGATAGTTGGAGATATCATGTTGGATAGATATTTGACCGGCAAAGTGAGGAGAATATCCCCTGAAGCTCCAGTACCAATACTTGAAAATATAGACATTGATATAATGCCCGGGGGTGCTGCTAATGTAGCTTTAAATATCAAAACTCTTGGTTCAGTACCTATATTGTTGAGTGTCGTCGGTGACGATGATAACGGACAAAAATTGATTAATTGTATTGGTGAAAACCATATTTCAACAGATAATATCATAAGAGACAAATCACGTCAAACTACCGTGAAAACACGTATAATGTCCAATGGACAACACATCTTGAGAATTGATGAAGAGGATACTGATATCGTAAACAATAGTGTTAAAGAAAAAATATTAAGATCATTTAGACAAATAATTGAAGGCAATAAAATAAATGCTATCATTCTTCAAGATTATGATAAAGGATTATTGGATAAATATATAATAACACATATAATTGAAAAGGCAAAAGAAAAAAACATTTTTGTAGCTGTAGATCCCAAATTCAATGATTTTTTTAGTTACAAAGACGTAGATTTGTTCAAACCAAATCTGAATGAAGTCAGCTCAGCATTAAATAACAAAATCACTCCTGTAAAATCGGATTTAGATAAAACTGCAGCAATATTAAATTCGAAATTAAATTTCAAGCATTTATATGTAACATTGGGCTCAAAAGGGATATATTATTCAAATGGAAAAAACAAATCTAAAATTATTCCTACAAAACTCAGAACAGTAGTTGATGTTAGCGGAGCAGGGGATGTGGTATTGAGTGTAGCGACATTATTCTTTGTTGCCGGTTATTCTCCGGAAGAAGTTGCGGTTTATTCTAATCTTGCAGGAGGATTAGCCTGTGGAAAAGTCGGTGTTGCAACAGTAAAAAAAGATAGATTATTGGAAGAAATAATAAAATCATAAATTTATATGATAAAAAAAATAATAGAAAGTAGTATCAATGTAAAATCTGCAATTCTAAATGATGAGAATTTATTGAAAATAATAAATGACGTTGTGGGTATTGTGACTAATACATTTGAAAATGATAGAAAAGTATTCTTTTGTGGAAATGGTGGTAGTGCCGCTGATGCACAGCATTTAGCAGCAGAATTTTCAGGAAGGTTCTATTTTGATAGGGCTCCTCTTTTTGCTGAAGCACTACATGTCAATACTTCATATCTTACTGCGGTTGGCAATGATTATGGCTATGAATATATTTTTTCAAGACTGATTCAGGCCAAAGGAAGAAAAGGAGATGTATTGATTGGTTTATCAACTTCCGGTAATTCTGAAAATATAATTAAAGCATTTCAGCAGGCAAAAGCTCAAGGTGTAATAACAATTGGCTTTACAGGTTTAAGTGGAGGAAAAATGAAAGACTTTTCGGATTATTTGATAGCTGTACCTTCATACGATACTCCCAGAATCCAGGAGTCGCATATACTCATTGGACATATTATGTGCGAACTAGTTGAAAAAAATTTATTTGAAAATAGTTAAAATCTGTTAAATTATATAAAATGTAAGCATTCAAAGACAAGATATTAATAGATTTTTTAGTTATATTTGCAATAGCAATTCTATATAATATGAAAAAATACTACATCTACATATTTTTACTGTCAGCCGTTTTTGTAACCAACACGTTAAGTGGACAATATACTTTTGATAATTGTCAATATGCTAAATTCATTGATGTAGACGGAGGATATTGTTCTGAAGAAGGGGAATTTACTAATGTAGGTGCAACACCTGATCCCGAATTTCCAAACGGTTGTGTGTTTTTACAGTTTAAAAATGGCGTTTGGTTTAGTTTCACTCCCAAAAAATCTGCTGTATCAATCAGGGTTTTCGGTAAAGGATTGGGAGGGACAATGAAGAGTCCCAAAATTGTTTTCTTCGAAGATTGCAATACATACTTAGCTTGCTCTCCTGGTAGTACGGAATCAACAGATGAATTGGTTATAGATCACTTGATAATTGGAAAAACTTATTATTTTATGATTGAATCATCTGTCGGAGGAGAGGGTAGTTTCAAATTGTGTATTGATGAGTTTACTCCTGTACCCAGCCCTGAAAGTGATTGTAAAGACGGAGTAGTGCTATGCGACAAATCCTCGTTCCTTATTGAAAGTTTAGTGGGGGCCGGTGAAGATAAAAACGAAATAGACAATAGATCATGCATTAAAAAAGAATTTGCTTCATCTTGGCATAAATGGACTTGTGACAAATCAGGAACATTAACATTTACTTTGACACCAAATAACAATGAGCTTAGAGTGACTGACGATTTGGATTTTGCTGTTTATGAATTGCCAAATGGCCTTGATGATTGTAGTGAT
This sequence comes from Saprospiraceae bacterium, assembly GCA_026986005.1. Taxonomy (GTDB): domain Bacteria; phylum Bacteroidota; class Bacteroidia; order Chitinophagales; family Saprospiraceae; genus JADJGA01. The sequence goes on along the minus strand of JALSPK010000116.1, from coordinate 13,856 downwards.
AAAATCATGATTAGATGCATGGCTTCCGGTGCAAATGGAGACGGTAGTGGCAATGCTCTTCCAGTCGAACAATGGGCTGCATGCAATGGTCCAACAGGGTTGAGAGCAGGAGAAACAGACGTGGATGAACAACCGGGTTGTAATAATAATTCAAATAATTTTGTCGCTCCAATAAATATGGTGTCCGGAAGGTCCTATGTATTAATAGTAAATAATTACAGTAGATCAGGTCTTGGATTTAAAATCGATTTTGGAGGAACAGGTACTTTCCTAGGACCTAAAGCCGATTTTACTATTGATGCGCTTAATAAATTTGAGTGCGATAAAACAATTCGGTTTACCAATACGTCAACTTCCGAAACAGATCAAATAGTTTCCTATTCTTGGGCATTTGGAAATGGAGCTACTCCTATCAGTTCTTCTAACAAAGGACCGTTGGATGTGATTTACGATTCTTTTGGAGATAAAATAGTCGCTTTAACCATAGAAAGTTCCAGAGGTTGTTTGGTAACTAAGTTGCTTCCGATATATGTAAATTCTTGTTGTGCAGATTTAACTTTGGGCTTAGATGTAGAAAGTACAAATCCTATTTGTGCAGGTGACAATACCGGATCGGTATTGGGAAGTGGAACAGAGGGGAATCCTCCATATGAATACAGTATTGATGGTAAAAACTTTCAGACAATACCGATATTTTATAACTTGGGAGCAGGCAACTATGACTTATTTGTTCAGGACAAAAAAGGTTGTAGGGATTCTGTCATTATAGAGATCATAGATCCTAAGCAAATATATGTTGATGCCGGACCGGACCAAACTATAGATTTGGGAGACGAAACTTCTTTAAACGGAAAATATCTGCCTCCCGAATTTGATGTGACTCATTTTTGGACTCCAAACTACAATATGAGTGACTCTACAGAACTTGACCCTGATGTTCACCCTTACAATGATCAAAAGTATACTTTGACTGTAGTTCAGGACGAAACAGGATGTACTGCTCAAGATGATATGACTGTTTATGTCAATAAAAACAGAAAAGTAAGAATCCCTAATGTGTTTACACCAAATGGAGATGGTAAAAATGATTATTTTACTGCTTACAATGTAAAAGCAGCGATAGAGATAAATGAAATGTTTATTTATGATAGATGGGGAGAACTTGTTTACAAGGCAAATAAAATTCCTTTGGGTGATGTGTATGCCGGATGGGATGGAGATTTTAAAGGACAAAAAGTAAATCCTGGAGTATATGTTTATCTATTTATGATAAGGTTTTTGGACAATGAAATTTTGCCTTTTTCAGGAGATATCACAGTAATTAGATGAAATTTTCTTTATTTAGCAACTTTTAATAGTCGGTTATAGTAAAAACTTTTAATTCTGTAGTCAAAATAATTAAAAAGATGAGAAAAATTTTATTTCTAATATCATTTATATTTTTATTCTCTAATCTAATATCACAGCCTATAAACGATGAATGTGAATCTGCAATAATAATAAAAAATGTCAGTGATTGGTGCTCAAATAAAGCAGAGTTTAATAATATTGGAGCTACAAATAGTGGTGGATTAACTCCTAGTTGCTGGGACAATACTGACAATGATGTGTGGTTCAGATTTACTGCTATTGCCAATGCAGTTGATATTATCATAAGTGGTAGCGGAAATGACGGAACACTTCAAAAGCCGATGATCTCTCTTCATGTTGACAATGGATGTTTCGGTGTATTGAGCGGATACTCTCAATGTAAGAAAGATATTGCTGGAAATAATATTGTAGAACTTTTATCAGGTGGATTGATAATAGGTGAGTCCTACTTGATAAAAGTGGATGGAGAAAATGGAAGTACCGGAACTTTTAAGTTATGTATTAAAAACTTCTTTCCTCCTATTGAACCGGGACAAGACTGTAATACTGCTTCATTGTTATGTGATAAATCTCCTTTTGTTGTTAAAAATATACCGGGTGTTGGTGAAGACCCTAATGAAACAACGGAAACTTGTATTCATGTAGAAAGGCATAGTACTTGGTTCAAATGGATAGCAAAAAATGATGGGACTCTTACTTTTACTCTTACCCCTCTTCAAGATATTGATGATTTGGACTTTGTTGTTTATGAGTTGCCGGGAGGAATTGATGATTGTGAAAATCGTGTTATACTGCGTTGTGGAGCTGCATTTGGAGGGGATCATGTCAGCTGTGGCCCATTAACGGGATTGAATTTGACGGCTACTGATATTCAAGAGTTGGGTGGCTGTGATAATAGTAAAGATGGCTTTCTGAAATATTTGGATATGAAACAAGGTAAGACATATTGTCTGATTGTCAATAATTTTTCACCTTCGGATATCGGCTTTGGTATTGAGTTTGGTGGTACAGGAGAATTTGAAGGCCCAGAACCAGATTTTGAATTTGATCCTCCTACAGGTTTGAGATGCGAAGATTCTATTCAAATAAAAGACTTGACCAAGTATGAACTTGGAACAATTACCGATTACAATTGGACTTTTGGCAGGGATGCAAACCCACAAATCAAATCCGGCGAAGGGCCAACTAAAGTTTTTTATGATTCCTATGGTTGGAAATCTATATCTCTTACAGTCAAAAGTAATAAAGGCTGTGTAAGTACAATAGTAAAAGATATTTGGATGGAGCCGTGTTGTGAGGATTTGCCGCTTGATGAAAGATTAAAAATAGTCATTGATAGTATAAAGATACCGGACTGCCCGAAACAAGAAAATGCTTTTATTGAAGTATCCGGTATTAGAGGGAATCCATATTATCAATACAGTATAGAGGATACTATTTTTAATTATAATCCGGTGTTTAGAGATTTGTCAAAAGGTAGTTACAAGTTGTATATTGTCGATAAAAAAGGGTGTAGAGATTCTGTTATTGTTGAAATTGTAGATCCGGAACAATTGGTAGCTGATGCAGGCCCTGACCAAAATATAGAGCTTGGGGATATCACTAGCATGAATGGCAAATATTATCCATCTAAATATGATGTAAGTCAAATTTGGATGCCACCCTACAATCTTATTGATTCTTCTGATTTTACCACAGACGCTTTTCCGTACAAGACGACAACATATAAGCTTATAGTGACACAAGATGATAAAGGCTGTGTAGCTAGTGATGAAATGACTATTTATGTAAAAGATACAAGGAAAATCAGAATCCCAAATGTGTTTACACCAAATGGGGATGGTAAAAATGATTATTTTACAGCCTATAATGTACATGCAGCCTTAGGTATTGATAAAATGTTTATTTATGATCGATGGGGTGAATTGATATATAATACTGAAAATATTCCTATTGGAGCTCCTCTTAGTGGTTGGGACGGCAGATACAAGGGACAAAAAGTTAATCCGGGAGTTTATGTTTATCTTTTCATGATTAAATTTATAGACAACCAAATACTACCTTTTTCAGGAGATATTACCGTTTTAAGATAAGATTATCACAAAATATATGTTTTGTTGGTTTATATCATTGATTCGATCATTTCGACCTTATCTTTCGTAAGCCTGTTGAAAAATATTCCTGTATCTTTGTCTTTTCTTATGCCCCTTAAGAATAAGTAATAAACTCCACCAAAATGTTTGTCATAGTCAAACTCTGTTATTCTATTCTCTAAAAATCTTATGGCAGCAATAGTATAAACAATATATTGAAGGTGATAATTATTTTCCGTCATTGCTTCTTCAATGTTGTCATTGATATAATACTCCAATCCCATTCCAAGATGATTGGATTTCCAGTCTAGAATATAAAATTTCCCATTGTATTCAAATAGTAAATCAATAAATCCATGCATTACTCCTTGTATCTGATTACTGTCAATGCTGATCCCGGGAAAGATCTTCCTTAATTCAATTGGATTCCACTTGTCAAACGAAAAATAGAACTCCAATTCATTAAATCTTTTGGCATTAGAAACTTCTGAAAGAGAAAATCCATCCGGTTTCAGCTCTACCATTAATGTATGCCTTATTAATTCAAGATATTGCTCAACCTTTATTTCTGAGCTATCTCTGCCGAAAACCATTAGATCTTTTTCAATTTCTTTGATCCAATATTTATCATTAGTAAAATCTATTTTTTCAAATATACTATGGAGAATTATTCCTGTTTGTGCTCCTTTTTTCAAAGATACAAAGATAAATGTATCGTATTCCTTCAACTTGTCTAAATCAGTTTTTTTTCGTTTTGACAAAGCTCTTGTGTGATTATCCAAAGCAGTATAACTTGTCAATCTCCACGAATCATTCAATTTGCCTTGAAAACGTAAACCCTCACCCCTATTTGTAACATGTTCTTGAGATTCATATCTGAATGTATAAGCTTCTTTTGGTTCTCTGATACAGATATTTTTTGAGTTTATATTGGGCACAAAGTTTTTTAATGTTCCTTTCTGCTCATCAAAATGAATTATACATTTATAGACTGCTCGTGTTATTGCTACGTACAATAATCGCCTGTTTTCTTGTTCATTTTGAAAATTGTACAACGCTTTTTCCTCTTCTGTTTTATGATATGACATAAAAAACCCTTCGTCATTTAAGTAAGTAATCGGAGCGTTATTATTAATATTTTTTATTTTCAAATTCAAATAAGGAAGTACGACAATATCAAAGGAAAGACCCTTGCTTTTGTGAATTGTCATAATCTCCACAGCATCATCATCACTCTCAATTCTTTGTTCATAATCAGTAGTAAGTTCATATCCTTCTCTTGATTTTTGAAACCAGTCCAATAAATTTTCAGGTGAAAAGTTGTTATTAAATTCCTGATCATTTAGAATTTCCGCCAAATGCATCAAATTAGTATAAATCCGGTTTCCCTTGGGATTATCTGTATCCAATAGATTGTTCCTTACTCCAAACTTATCGAGAAAACGAAGTATAACTGAATAAATCCCTGTATTTTCCCAAGTCTCTTGCAAATCCGAGAAAACAGTTCTGTAGTAATCCATATTCAGATTCTTTATGTCTTCAATACTGAATGCAGTAAATGGACTGAGTAATGCTCTTGAAATGCTATGGGTGTCATTTTTATCAATAGCATAAAGAGTGTAAAATAAATTTCGCGCTTCATCAGTTTCCATTATCTTCGTATCATCTACGATAATTGCCGGGATATTGTACTGATTTAAGACATTTTTCATCACTTTTGTTTCACTTCTGGTTCTTACTAAAACACAAATATTTTTTGGCTTGACTTCTGTTTTATTATTTCCCTTTGATAAATGGTGATTTGCTAATAAATCCACAATTTCCATTCCGGCTGATTCAAATAAATCTTTCTTTCTTTTTCTTTCAGAATGAATTACAATATCAAAAGATGTAGCCAACTCCTCCTTATTAATTAAATGCTCTAAACTGTTATTTCCGGCTACCACTTTCTCATATTTTATCTCTTCGGAGCAAAAAGGATCCGGTGCTACTGTACCTGGTCTGCAAGATTTACCTAAGGGAAAAAAGTCATTCATCGCAGATATCAATTGCGATGTTGACCTGAAATTGCTTTTCATTGTGAATTTATTTTCCCCAATATCGTTTTGTGCCTTGATATAGGTTTTTAAGTCAGCTCCTCTCCATGCGTAGATAGATTGTTTTGGGTCGCCGATAAAAAACACAATTGAATCACAATTATCTATAAAAGCTTTATGAAAAATTTGATATTGAAGATGATCCGTATCCTGAAATTCATCAATAAAAACAGCTCTGTATTTATTACACAAACTTTGTTTTAATGAAACATTATCTTCTTTAACAAGGCTGATATGTAGCTTCTCAATCAGATCATTAAAAGACAATACTTGATTGCGATTTTTCTTTTTTGCAACCTCCGATTTTATAAAAACCTCTGCTCTAGATAAAAAATCAATAAAAACATCCATTTTATAATCCGAAAAAGTTGTTTCCTGTGTTACAATATTCTCTAAAGTTGGCAATAAAAATGATAAGTTTTTAAGATAATTAGCTTCAGGGTTATTTTTGTATGCTATTAATAATTCATTTCTGAATTCTTCCTTTCCTTTTGCTATTGATTTATATAATTTTGTTCCTTTATGGATTTTAGTGCTTTTGATTAATTCCCACGAACTGACAATTGAATCATGTAAATATTTCTTTTGAGACTCAATTTGTTTTTTGAAACTATGTATTTGGGAGAGAATATTATTTCTGTCAATACTGTTTCTTACACTTAATTGTTTTCCATTAAATATATTCTTAGAAAACTCAATCAGTAATTCTCTAGTAAGCAATTTTTCTTTTAAAACCTCGATTATACCCGTATCCAGAACAGTTATTTCATTTCTCCAAAAATCGTTTACAGCATTCTCAATAATCGGGTTTTGGTTTTCTATCAATTCCGTATTGAACAATTGTTTTGTATCAAAGGCAAATTCAGAAAGGGTCAATTGACAAAAACCATGAATTGTATAAATGGCTGTTTCATCTAAGAATAAAATTGCATTTGATAGAAGAGTATTTATTTCCTCTTTGCTTTTTTGTTTAATTGCATTGTCAATGATATTGCTTATCGAAGTGTCAATTTCATCCTGATTTAGTATATATCTTTGTGCTAGTTTTAAAAAATGCCTAATTCTAATCTCTAATTCAGCTACTGCTGAATTAGTAAAAGTTACCATTAAAATTTCTTCAATTTTGATATCTTTTTCTAGTAAAAGTCTAAGGGCTAATAATCCTATCGAATAAGTTTTGCCTGTACCGGCACTTGCTTCGATAAGATTATTACCACTCAGTACAATACTATTTACATCAAATTTCTTCATCTTCAATTATTAAATATCATCATTAAAAAAAAGTTTGGCAATATTCATTATTTCATTTTCTTCACTATTCTCAAATCTACTGAATACATCTTGTTCCAAAGCTTCGCTTAGATACTTATCATATTGTGATTTTTTCTCCAAAATATTAATAAATATTTGAAATGGTGTGCCGTAGCTTCTGGTTTTATTTCTAGCTTTTCGCAAATATTCATAGCTCGCTTTAGGTAGAAATGGTAAAATACCCTTATGGCCTTTATTGAAAATTTTTATTAATTGAATTAGGCTACTATTTGCAAGTATCGTGTCAGGAAGATTCACGCTCTTTATTTTCATATCTTTTTTGTCATTATTAAAATGCAAAAGAGTGAATTTAGTTATTGGAAGTTTAGCAGATACACATATCCAACTATATACCCTCAGCATGACAAGTGACTTAAAGTAATCTGTGCTTAAGTCAATCAATATAATCTCATCTTCATATACATTATCTAATTCACCAAAAATGATGATTTGGTCCAATTCCAATTCAAAATCAATAGCCCTTTGCTGTTTTCCGGATTTTAACAAATCAATATATTCTAACACTAAATACATATCTTCAATAGTGGTTTCGACTTCATATTTAGCCATGTTTTTTAAAGGTAGTTCGCCTTTAATAATTTTCTTTTTTAGAATATTAGTATACTCTTTAAGGTTTTTATTTTTTAACAATTCCTCTCGCAATATATGCTTTTCAAGGTTATTGAGCTCAAAGATCTCAGCTTCCGGCAAAAGAATTGAGTTTTCATAATAGTTTATGTTCAATATCCGTGTGAAATACCATTTAATGGGGTTTTTGAAAAACGTACTAAGATCCTTAATATTTACAAATTTATCCGGTTGAAAATTATTTTTTTCAATTGATTGAAATCCTTGTTTGTTTTTTTCTTTCCCATAATTTAAGTATGTATAATAATCAGATTTAGATTTATCATAATAGACCTGATTATAATTATCAATAGCATGTACAATGATCAAGCTTGTTTGGGATACATCTATTTCTGATTTTACCGAGATATATTCAATTAATTCATCGACCACTAAAGATGGAGGCATTTCACTATTATCTTTACTGCTTATGCCCAAGTAACTCAAAAACAATTTTTCCTTAGCAGACAATAAGGTTTCAAAAAATAGATATTTGTCTGTTTCTTTTAAGTTTCTATCCCCTACTCGATATTCGTATTTAATCAAATCAAAACTAGTGTCTACTTGTTTACGAGGGAAGGATTTTGCATTGAGACCTAAAATTGCAATTACTTTGTAAGGGATACTCCTCATAGGAATCATCGAGCAAAAAGTTATTTTCCCGGATATAAACCTTCCATTCCTATTGTTTGAGTACAAAGAATCAATAAACGCTTTAAAAAAAACATCATAAGCTAGCTTATCATCCAAAACTCCAATTACTTCATTCGAAAAGGATAATTTGTCTAATATATAATTGAGATCAATAATAGTATTATCCCCTATATCCAATACTTTATCAATAAAATCAAAGATATATTCACGCCATTCTGACAACTTCCTAGGTCTTGTTCTTAAATCAATAAAATAAATCAAGGTATCTACAAAGGATTTTAGCTTTAGCCCTTCCTGTGCATAATCTCCCTCTACTATATCTAGAGGTATTACTTCATAGTCACCATTGGGCGAAGCCAGTAAGTCATCGCTTTTTATAGCATAGCTAAGCAATATCCGCTCCAAACCATATTTCCAACTTACAAAAAGAGTATCGTTTTCCTTACTACCGGATATCCCATGCCTGATATTGGCATTTTTTACTAAAGTCCTGATTACATTTGTATTTGTTATGTTAAACTTGCTGCTTATTATATCGTAATCCAATAATTGTAAAATGTCTTCGGATGTAAATTCATCTTTTTGCAATGAAAGTAGCTGCTTGAGAATACCAATCAAGGTATCATTGCCCTTGTATGACCTATCCGCAATGGTATAGGGTATCTTCACTTCTGCATTGTCAAAAACTGCTTTAATTATTGGAGTATAAAGATCGATATTTGTTGTTTGAACTATAATATCCTTTAGTTTGTAGTCATTTTCCTCTATTTGCTTTAATATATAGTTGTATAGTGTTTCCACTTCTCTGACAGGAGTATAATTTTTTACTATTTGTATAGTTCCGTCTTGCAACAGTTCCCGAGGTATTGATTTTCTGTTAGTATTATTAATATTGTAATAGATGTCATTTTGTATAGTATGCAACAGAGTGTCTGAAGGTGGTGGGTTAACAAAAGATTCATTGTCCAAGACATTGAAAATATCATCTATATCAAATAACATATTATACAAATCTTTTGCTGTTCTTCCCTGATTCATCAATAGTTGATTTCCTACTTCCAATTTCAATTCTTTAACGGTATTTTCATAGTCCTTTTCAAGTTTAACTCTGGTTTTTTCCTTTATATCTTTGAACCAATAGTCCTCCGGAGAAGGATTGGTGAGATAAAACTCAACATCAATAATATCTTTTAATGCATTTAAGAAAACTTCGATATGAAATAACGTAAAGAGAGAAAATCCAAAAAGTGAAATTCTTGGAAACTTTGATTTAACTTTTTTTATAAAAATATCGTCCTTGAATTTTTCAAGTAGTGCATCTCTCATCTGCACTTTATCAATTGCATTATTTCCTATTTTTTCTTTTATTTTTAGCCAAATCCATTTTTGCCATTTTTCGTGTATTGCCAAATAGCTATTCATTTGGGGAGATTTGTTTTCATTCCATAGGCGTATATAGTCGGGTCTATAAATTATGTATTGGTCAAATAAATCCGCCACCTTAGTAGCGAGTTGCAGTTGTTTGATTCTGTCATTTTCAAAATAAAGATATGTACTTAAAAATTTTGATTTGAATTCGTTACTCCCTAGAATATTAAAGATTATCCATTTAAGATTGTTTGTATCATAAAGCCCGGAATTGAATATCCCTGCTATCTTAAACAGCTCAAAGAGTAAATTATTAGGTGAAAAAAAATCGAAATTTGAAAATATTTTATTCTTTTCAGCTATTTTTACCGACAACCATCTACTCATTCCTTCGGTCTGGATAACAACAACATCCTTTTGATACAAATCAACAGGATTGTTTTTGATATTGGTGGCAAGCTTGTTTACAAGTTTTTCAATATCATTGGATATGTAAAGATTGAGCGACATAATATTTTTTATATGTTCACAAATTTACTTAAATAATATAAATATCATACAACTATAATAACCTAATTTACAATTGTTGAAAAATGAAATAATAATAATGGTAAAATTTATTTAAAACTTATGTCTATATCTTTTGCGATTAATTATCAATAAATACTATATTTGGGTGTTTTTTACTCTAAAACTTAAAAAAAATGAAAATGAAAAAAATTACACAATTGTTTGCCTTAATTTTTATGATGGTGTCGAGTGGATTTTCGCAGTCTTTAGTCTCGACAAGTACAGAACAAAAAAATGCTGTATTAGAAGAATTTACCGGTATTCATTGCCAATTTTGTCCTGAGGGACATGCAATTGGAAATAAACTGGTAGAGGATTATCCGGGAAGAGTTGTTTTAATTAATATTCACCAAGGAGGATATGCTAAGCCCAGTTCGGGAGAACCTGATTTCAGAACTGAGTTTGGAGATCAAATCGCAGCTCAGTCAAAACTTACAGGGTATCCTGCCGGAACGATAAATAGACATGTTTTTACCGGAGGAATAACAGCAATGGGGCGTGGAAGTTGGACTTCTGCTGCTCAGCAGATTATTACTGAAAATTCACCGGTAAATATTGGAGCGAGTTCCGTATACGATAGTACTACTAGAGAATTGACTATCAATGTCGAACTATTTTATACTGATGATAGCCCTCAATCTACCAATTACTTGAATGTTGCTTTAACACAAAGCAAGATATATGGACCTCAAGTTGGTGGTAATGCAGGAAATAATTATGAACACAACCATATGTTAAGATATTTAATAACCGGTCAATGGGGTGAAGAAATAACTACAACAACAAAGGGCTCGTTTATAGAGAAAACGTATAAATATGTAGTGCCTGAGGATTACAATGATGTTAAATGCATTGTTGAAAATTGCAAAATTGCTGTTTTTGTTAGTGAATCACACCAAGAGATTTATAGTGGTATTGATATTCCGGCAGTAGATGGGACGACATTAATAACCGGAGTATTAAATAAACCGGCACAAATAGCGTTAGCAGGTTCTCCTTCAACAAAGTCAAGTTTCAATTTAGATTTTACTAGCTTTGTACCTGATACGTCAGAATTTATTTTTACATTAACCAGCTCGGATGCTCCTGATAGCTGGAGTAGTTCAATAACAATAAACGGAAATAATTATGAAGATTCTAGTGCTTTATCACTAGTTGATAGTGTTAAAAATGATATTTCTGTCAATATTACACCTGATGCTGAATCAGGAATAGCGACTTACATTTTAAGTATTTCTTCAGTTTCTGTACCTAATGCCCCATTAATTATACAGGAGTTTTATGTTGTTTCAAATGTTTCTAACTTACTACTTCACAATCAAGGTAGCTGGAACGGTGGTTCACCAAAAAGTTTTGAAGATGATTTTTTTGCTGCATTTGATTCGGCGCAAATACCAAATTATGCTTCTTGCGATTATAAAGAATTTTTAGCTATTGCCGATGTCGGAATATTAGATACCTTTAAAAATATATTCTTTAATACCGCATGGACTTTCCCGAGTCTAACCGATAAAAATATTATATTTTTTAGTGATTTTATTGATAATGGAGGCAATTTCTTTATTTCAGGGCAAGATATTGGATGGGATACTTGGGATAAAGACGGTAATGGTACTGACAAAACAAGAGAATTCTATAAGAATTATCTAAGTGCAAAATTTAAAGCAGATGGTAGTACTTCAAATAATAGTATTAGTACGAATACTGCTGATGAAATCTTTTGGAACATTGGAACTTCTCCTATAAAGAATGTTTATGGTGGTAGTAATATGTACCCTGACGAATTAGTCCCAATAAATGATGGGCACGCTATTCTATTTTACAAAGGTAACTCTAATAAAGTAGCAGCAATAAGATCCCAAAAAGGTGATTCTAAGATTGTTTACATGGGATTTGAACCTTCAATGATAACCAAAGCTGATGTTAGGAATGAATTAATAAAAACAATATTCAATTGGTTTGAAGGGGTAGCTCAAAATGTAGAATGGCACGATGTGGTCGTCAATGAATTTTTGGCTAGTAGCGATTCATTAAGCGGTATAGCTGATCAAGATGGAGAATTTGACGATTGGATCGAACTTTATAATAATACAGACCATAATATAAGCTTATCAAATGTTTATCTTACAGACAAATTCAGCAAACTTCAAGCTTGGCAGTTTCCTGAAGGAACTTCTATTGATGCTAAAGGATATTTGATTGTTTGGGCAGATAAAGATACCGATCAAGAGGGACTTCACGCAAAATTAAAATTGAGTTCGGGCGGAGAGGAATTAGCATTGACTAATGGTGATGGTTCTTTTATTGACTCTTTGACATTTGGAGCACAGACTACTAATGTAGCAATGGCTAGAGTTCCTAATGGAACAGGTGATTTTGTTTTTAAAGCACCTACATTTAATGGTAATAATGTACCGGAAGCAGTAGTTGAATTGGATGAGAAAAGTATTGTTATTATATATCCTGTACCTACAACAAATCATTTAAATATTGAGTTTGAAGGGTCTATTATCAATTACCAAATAAGAGTAATGAATACAATGGGACAATTGTTTTTGACAAAGGAAATGAATAGCAACAAGAATATATTAGATATCTCATCTTTGCACACAGGACAATATATCCTTCAGATTTACTCAAAAGGTAAATTACTGGGCAATACTAGATTTTCTGTTATAAAATAGAAATTAATTAGGTTTAAATGTTTTCGGAGGTTCGTTTTGGCGAACCTCTTTTTTTATCTCAAAAGCAATCTATCTGAGTAGTTACATTTATTCAAATTACAATACTAAGACATCATTAATTCTCACAAAGATAAAAATCTCATCAAAAATCTACAGTATAAATTCTATCAATTTCGTTGTACTCATCCTGTATTTTTGTTTTGGTAAATTATAGGAGGGGAAAGTGGTGCTTTTTTTTGTTTCAAATAAATTTGAAACACCTTTTAAAGTGGGTCGGTTTTTAAATGGTGTCGCAAATTTATTTGCGACTTTCAAGAGCTTCTTTCAAACTATCAATTACTATTCTCACTTATGATTTTTTGTACTTCCTCCGTGCTTAATCCGGTGATTTTCGCAAGAATATCAATACCAATACCATTTTGGTGTCCTTTTAAAATCACACCTTTCTTTTCTTTCTCAATACCTTTTTCAATACCTTTTTCAATACCTTTCTCGATACCTTTTTCGATACCTTTCTCAATGCCTTTTTGTTCGTGTTTTTTCGCTATCATTTCATAAGTACTCATAAAATCTTTTTTTACTTTTGGAGGTATTTTTTCAATTATTTCCAGTAATTCCACTTCTTTTATCTCTACCAACTGTAAGTAATAAACAATTAATACTTTACTAAAGTTCCCCATTCCTTCCGGAAATAGGGCACTGAAAATATTTTCAGCCTTTCTTATCAATTCAGCTGGGTTGTAACTGTATTTTTGAATCGTAAGTGCTGAAGATAAAAATGAATTACCTATATTCAGTAATTCTTCATCAGAGAATTTTTTCAAATCCAAAAATTTAATGTCAAATTGAGGGATATACTTTTCAATATCTTCAGGTAGATACTGAATTAAATCCTTTAAGGTTTTCAATTCCCATTTCTGTTTACCATGGTAAAACAATAACGGTATAATTGGCTCTAATGGCTTTCCAGCCTTAATCTGAGACTGATATCCTTCTACGATATATCCCAATGTCTGAACATAAGAGTATTTATCGGGATAGCTTTTATGTTCAAGAAGTATAGAAATATAGACACTATGTTC
>JALSPK010000115.1 GCA_026986005.1 Saprospiraceae bacterium | reverse complement strand
TTTTTTGGTCTTAATCCCTTGTGCTGTTTTTAGTCTGATTAAATAAATTCCCTGATTTAAAGAAAATGGCAAATGGGAATTAATAGTGTTTTTTCCTGTAGATCCCGGTCCTTTGTATAGATTCAATATTTTATTACCAATCATATCAAAAATATCAATTTCAATATTGGATTTTTGTTCCAAATCAAAATCGATAATTAAATCGTTATTTGTTATCGGATTAGGGTATATCTTTATGTCGAAGTCTTGTTTATAAAAGTCACCGGTTGCAGACGATTCGGGTTTGTATTTGACAATTAAACTATTCTGTTCGGCATCTTCAATTCCTTGTGTCCCTAATGCTAAAAATGAACCATCATCTTCTACAATACCATTTATAAACGCAGAATACCCACCGAAATAATCTATCTTAACACCATAATTACCAAAGGTACTGTCAATTTTCCCATTAGTATCAATTTTCAATAAAGTAGTTTGAGATTCTTCGATATCTTCACTGCTGGCACAAAATAATATAATACTTTCATCATTCAGTAATTTAGGAAAAAATATATTCAGATCCTCAATACCAAGTGAACCATAATATGCAATACCGCTATTTCCAAATGTAGTATCAATTTTACCGTTTTTATCAAATTTAAACATTATCGGTATTCCAAAAGAAACAACATAAATATTTTGATTTTTATCTGGTAATAAACTTAAATAATCTTCAAATTCATTTTCCATTTTGATATAGCCATTGTCTCCAAAATCACTAACTACTTCCCCTTTGGAATTTAATTTGGTAATAAATAAGGAGTCATTAGAGAAAGTATTAGGATAATTTTGATTCGCTGCAACTATAATATTTCCTTCTTGCAGTATAAAAGTATTTAGTTCTATCCCAATGGAATCATTTTGAAAAATATAAATTCCGTTGTCTCCAAAAGAAGAATCAAAATTACCTTTAAAATCGGTTTTGATTATAAATGATTTGCTAATATCATTGAAATCAAATATTCCTCCCACATAAATATAATTATCATCGGAAGCAATCGTAGTCGTATAAACATCATAATCACCGAAACTGACAGGAAAAGAATCTTCCAAAATACCATCGTTGTTATAAATATCAATAGAGAATGATAAATCTTCCTTTAATCTGGGAAATACCAGTCTTTTGTCGGGTAAAATGGTAGCGATAACCGGCTCATCTGAATTTATAGAGTATATTTTTAATTCACCGTTATCAGCATAAGTAGTATCCAATTCACCTGTTTTGGAGAATTTGGCAAACGAAAAATATCCGTCTTCTTCTTCAGGCTCTGTAAAGCTTTGAATCAAATAGGAATCTCCTAAATTATAACCATTAAAAGCAATATTGAGATTAGCACTGTCAGCAAATGAATATTTAATAACACCGTTCTCTCCGAAAGATTTGTCGATAACATAGTTTTGAGCAACTAAAGTAATGCTAAGCGTAATAAAGAGGAATAAAGAAATTGATTTTTTCATAGTAAAGAGTTTTAATTATAACGTAATTTTTTAATAATTAATAGTAGTTTGCATTGCCGGAATTTGAACATTGCATTATAATTATAACGTAATTTTTTAATAATGGTATATAACATTTGTAGGATAATACTGCTGTTGTGCGCAACAATAGTATCATATCTTTTAAAAAAAACAGGTATTTATACCTACAAAAACGGGTATTTATACCCTTGTGTGCCAGCTTATCCCTCAATAACTTTGCAATATAATTTAACATTATTTAAAAACTATTGCAATTATGAGAAAAAAACAACAACCAATTCATCAGATTATAATCTATTTTATTGTACTTCTGACTATAGTATCTTCGCAGGAATTATTTGCACAGGAAAATTTGAATTGCACTCTTGAAGGTAGCTGGCGTGAAGGGGTTTGTCGCAGTGTCGAACTTCAAGATCAATATGTCTTTTATGGCAATGGATGTTATCTTGAGATAAAAGACGTTACAGACCCTGCAAATCCGATTGAAATATCAAATTATCTAACCGAAGGACTAATTTACGATATTGAAGTAAAAGATACTCTTATCTTTCTTGCTTTGGATGGCATTGGCTTGAATATCATTAATATCGCAGATATATATCAACCAAAACAGGAAAGTATTTATTATATATATGGATATTATCCCAAGATTGAAATTCAAGATTCCGAAATATTTTATTGCACGGAAAGAAAAATTCATATTATTGATTTTTCAAAGCCGGATGCTCCTCTGAAAACCCGAACTTTAAATACAGAAAGTTATAGTCCGACTCAGAATACAAGAGTTTTAGACAAATATATTTTTGCGGCAAGGGGTTCTGATGGTTTTTATATATTTGATTATTCCAATTCCGATTCCCTGCAACAAGTATATCATATTGATAATATCTATGCTTATGATATAGATATAAAAGGCGATTATGCATGTATCGCTGCGAGTGACAGTATTGTTATTTTAAATATTTCCTCTCTGCCTAATGTAGTTGAGGAAAGTGTTATAGTTAATATCAAATATATTGATTTTTGCAGATTTTACAAAAATATGATTATTGGGTCAGGGTATGAGGCGATTGCTTTTGATATTAGCGATATTTCCAATCCGGAACCCATTTCATCTTACAATTTTGATGGGCAATCTAGTGATTTAGCTATAATGAATGACCATATTTACATCGCAAGTCGGAGTAAAGGATTAAATGTTTTAAAAATAGAAAATAACA
>JALSPK010000114.1 GCA_026986005.1 Saprospiraceae bacterium | reverse complement strand
CCATCAAGGCTATTATCTCCGGGATATTGTCCGTTTCGTGTATCTACTTCAATATGCATATTGTTGGCAGAACCGGGCACATTAGGAACAGTAACCGTTACTAAATTAATACAACAACTACTTAATGCAGGGTCAGGACCAAAAATAGTTTCGCTACCTGTTGCTCCTGAAGCACTGGCATTTACTGTAAGATACCTGCCATCTGTTGATAGTTCTGAAATAGGAAGTAGCACGTCAATATCTCTGGAACCATTATCCGTATGAATAGGAATATCAAAAGTCACAATATTATTATATCCACTTGCAGAAGTAAAAGTTCCCGTCGAAGATACTGATTCAGTAATATTCCTATAGGCATATACAGTTAAGGATTGTAATCCGAAATTGGAACCACAATCTCCGCCATTTGTTTGCGCGTTTGTATAAATGTATGAATAATTTCCGGAAGGTAAAATTCCACTAAATACATAACTGCCATTATTTGATGTATAAGTTTTACCTAAATCGTATTTATTGTTATTTTGATCATAAACGCTAATACATTCACCGGGATCAGTTCCTTTATATACAACTTCAGCCACTGTTTTATAAACATTAGCTGAATTAGGGATATTCACCTCGCTATCAGGATTATCATCACAACTATTGGTACCATCTGCATAAATATCAACTTTTTTATGGTCATCACAGGTAAAATCCCAATCAGATGGAGCAGGTAGAGCAGCACAACCCGATTCATATTCCATGCAGATACTTGAAGGATAAACCGAATTGCCCGTACCGGCATTATCTCCATATTGACTATCATCATAATGAGCTATAATAATCTCATCCGTACCATTAGGTAAATAGAATTGTCCGTCTAATGAACCAACCCAATCATCCGATTCTACCCCGGTATCAATACCGTCTTGAGTGTATGAAGATGTATGAACAACACTGCCATTCTTCTTAAACACTACCCTCCACTTTTCATTAGGTTGATCTCCCGTATTTGATCTACCGCAATATCCATCCCAAGAGATTGCTTCCGATATTGTGATATATACTGCATTATCAAACTCGGCAGGATAAGGTCCGGGAATAGTATACTGGGTTTGACCACAACCGGAACATAAAACTCCTGAATTTGAATTTATTGTACAATCATTAACAGTAATATTATTGTCCCAAAGAAATGAATTATTATTACAAGTAGGGTTAGTAGGAGGGATGACCTCGTTAGAACAAGACTCTGTGATACAAAAATTATCAAATTTCACTAAAGTACTTTCCCCTGTAGCATCATAATGACCATAATTTGTATTTTCGAGTAAAATCCTAAGATCTACCGCATTATTAGGAGCAGTTGACAAGGATAAATTCTCTGAATGCCAAGACGTTCCAGCTGGCACATCAATATAATCCTGTGAGATAACACTACCGCCACTATCTAAATACTGAAATGATATCCTTGCATCTCCATGGCAACAAGTCTTTACTTGAAAATCTAAATCAAAAGAACACGTACCAGTAAAATTAGATAATGATATGATCTGATTCATAGATTGTCCTGCATCACTATTATTGTCTTCTCCAAGGTATCCAAATTTTTCTCCGTTATCACAATATTGTTTTCCTCCATTCCAATCATCAACTTGTCCCCAGCACGATCCATCTGTAAAATCTCCATTTAATGGATAACTACAACCACAGTTCGTTATTTCAAAATAATCTTCCGCTTGCCATACCCAATTATTAGGATCACCATAACTAGACCATTTTAATTCAACATAATAGTTACTGCCAGCGGGCTGTGGATCAAAACTAAATGTACCATCGGAATAATCATCAGGCAAATTAATTATTTGCAGGGTATTATTGGATGAATTATTCAATAAAAGCCTCCAATGGCCATCACCATTTGCATCGTAATTTCCGACAATATTATCAGAACTGCATACAGGTTCTGGAGTAACATCTACTGTACCGTCACAGTTAGGACTATATAAAGGGTTTTCGAAATTTTTATCAATATCATTATGTATATATTGATTAAGAAAATGATGCCCTATTAGAGTTTCAACCTCAGATTTTTTCTCTTTGGATAAAATCTTTTCGTTTTTAGTTTCTTGTTTATTTCCAATATCAATTGGAATCATTCCAAAAGAAGTATTGAAAATAAAACCTATAAACATAATTGCGAATACTCGCAAAAAACTAATTTGGGGGGGGGTAATTGTTTTCATTGCTTAGTTAATTTTAATAAATATGTTTATCCAAAGATAACTTTTTATACCTTAGATAATGTTGACATGCAACAAACAAACATTTTGTTTAACAAAAAACAAAACAATCGTTATCTTGCACGAGTAGGAGACATATTTTTCTATAAGCACCCCTATACTTAATTAAAGAAATAAATAGTTATTTTTTACATATATAAAAATACATATTTATTACAATCTATGTTTCTATAAGTAACAAATAATAATGTTTCTAAATAATTTAACAATATTATTAATTTCAGTAAAAAAAAACATAATGATAGGCAATAATACTATACGATTCATCAAATATAATAACAAATATTATTAGCTAAATCCTACATATCTAAATACTTTATATGCATAATATATATATAGAAAATATAAAAAAAAAACGCTGAGTAACTCGTTACTCAGCGTTTTAATAATACTATTTAATATTACTATTTCACATGTACCAATTTCTTGATTTCTACTCGCTGACCTGATACTACTTTGATATAGTATTGGCCT
>JALSPK010000113.1 GCA_026986005.1 Saprospiraceae bacterium | reverse complement strand
CTTCTTAATGGTAAAAAAATAATAAACCATTAAGGCATTAAGGGGCATTAAGAAAAAGGGGAAGGATTAATTTAACCGATCTTAACTTCTTAATGGTAAAAATTGTTAAACCATTAAGGCATTAAGGAGTATTAAGAAAAAGTGGAAAGATTAATTTAACTGATCTTAACTTCTTAATGGTAAAAAAATAATAAACCATTAAGGCATTAAGGGGCATTAAGAAAAAGGGGAAGGATTAATTTAACCGATCTTAACTTCTTAATGGTAAAAATTGTTAAACCATTAAGGCATTAAGGGGCATTGAGAAAAAGAGGAAGGATTAATTTAACTGACTTTAACTTCTTAATGGTAAAAATTGTTAAACCATTAAGGCGTTAAGGGGCATTGAGAAAAAGAGGAAGGATTAATTTAACTGACTTTAACTTCTTAATGGTAAAAAAATAATAAACCATTAAGGCATTAAGGAGCATTGAGAAAAAGAGGAAGGATTAATTTAACTAATCTTAACTTCTTAATGGTAAAATAAATTAAACCATTAAGGCATTAAGAGGCATTAAGAAAAAGCGGAAGGCTTAATTTAACTGACTTTAACTTCTTAATGGTAAAAAATAAAAACAATTGAATTATGAAAACTGTAATAATTGATGATGAACCCAAAGCTCGCAAAACTATTATTGATATTCTTAAATATTCAGGAGAGCAAATAGAAGTTGTCGCTGAAGGGGAAGATGTGAAATCAGGATTGGAAGCTATCTTAAATCACCAACCGGAATTGGTACTGCTTGATATTAATATGCCTGACGGCTCAGGATTTGACTTGTTAAAAGCATTGCCTGCTATTGATTTTAAATTGATATTTATCACTGCATTTGAAGAGTTTGCTATCAAGGCGTTTGAGTTTTCTGCAATTGACTATATTCTCAAACCGATAGATCCGGTAAAATTGATGAATTCTATAAAAAGAGCTGAAGATTTGGTTGATAAAGAAAATTTAAACTCAAAACTAAATGCTTTATTCTCCAATTTGAATGTACAGGATAAGAAGAATCGTAAAATAGTACTGCATACGGAAAAAAACATCTATTTTTTGGATACTAAAGATATCATAAGATGCAAATCCGACGGTGGTTATACTACATTTTATCTCGTTAATAATAAAAATATTGTCGTTTCAAAAAATCTTAAATATTTTGAGGAACTTCTTGAAAACTGTGAATTCTTTCGTTCACATCAATCCCATCTTGTTAATCTAAATTATATTGATCATTACATAAAGACAGATGGTGGTAGTATAGTGATGAAGGATGGTATGATTATTCCATTATCTCAAAGGAAAAGAGAACAATTTTTGGCGGTTATAGGAGCGATGTAAGTATCAATTGTACAATCAGAAAATCTATGCATTGACCATATTGAATCCTTTTCAATAAATATTGGACAATCAAATATACATTCTAACTCCTCGAATATATATACAAACTTCTCGAATATGGATTTGCTATTGATTTAGATGATTATTACTATTAATTTTGGAGCATTAAAAAAGTATTTATTAAAGTAATAAAATTATTTTTATTAAGCAAAAATTTCAAACACATGAAAACAAAGATATTTTTAATGGTTGGGTTTTTGATTTTTTTTAATTCCTGTGAGTTATTTGATATTGATGAAAATCCGGAAATATCATATAAAAAAGCTACATTAACTCATTACGGATTTGATTTCTCTACCGGGAAATCGGATACTATTAATTGGCAAAAAAATGATGGTGATATTGTTAATTGGTCTCCTGTAGATCCTCAGAAAAGAAATAAACTGTGGTACAGACCGGGAACCGGCGTAGCCCAAGAGCTACCTCCTAATAATTCTCAAAAAAATATGGGAACTTTTCCTATGGATTCGATTATTGATATACCTGCAAAGTTTGATGCCGATCCTTCTCCATTGTATATAGGGAATACTTATGTAGTAAAATGTTTTGACGGTTATGCTAAATTCAAAGTATTGGAATTGGGCAATAATGATGATTGGTGGGCTAAAGTGGAATATGAGTTTACTAATGGCAATAAGTTTGATAAATAAATTATAAAATAAAGAATATTAAATTATGAAATTTAAAAAATATTTATTAATTATAGTTATTGGGGCATTGTTCTCAATATTATATTTTGGGTGCATTCCTGATTTTTTTGAAAATGATTTTGGTAAGGTTGCCGGAATAGTAACAAATGCTAATAATGATGCTTTAAGCGGGGTGAAAGTTCAAACAGGTGATGTAATAGTCTATAGTGATGGCAAAGGTAAATTTAATTTTGATAAGATATCAATTGGGACAAATATCGTATTGAACTTTTCAAAAGATGGGTATTCTTCAACTCAAAAGGTGGTAAAAACAGAACTAAATAAAACGACTTTTTCTTATGCTGCATTGCGAAAATGGGATAAATCTGAAACAATTGATCTAACAAAAGAAAATATAATTATTTTTCAAAATGCAAATGTAAAACTACCTGCAAATAGTATTGTAGATGATAAAGGAAAAGCCTTTGCAGGTTCTGTAATTGTCAATGTATCTTATTATGATCCTGAGTCTGTGAATTATGATAAAGAATTTCCAGGAGATTTTAAAGGAGAAAATTCTTCGGGGCAGGAAGTAGCTATTGAATCTTATGGTTTTATAAATGTAGAATTAAATGCTGGAGATAAAATGTTAAATTTAGCAAGCGGAAAATTAGCTGAAATTACGATTCCTGTTCCGGAAAATTATAAAGCCAATGCTCCTGATCCAATTTCCTTGTGGTATTTTGATAAAGAGGAGGGTATATGGAGAGAAGAAGGTACTGCCAGTATTCAAAATGGTAAGTATGTAGGTAATGTTTCACATTTTTCATCTTGGAATTGTGATATAGGTTTTCCAATTGCTAGACTAAAAGGGAAAGTAATTTGTAAGAATGGTACACCGATAAAGAATGCTATTGTAAAAGTAAAGGGTTTTGGTTCTGCTTGGTCAAATTCTGAGCGGACTAAAGATGATGGTAGCTATATAATAGATGTTAAAGCAGATGCCATAGCTAATATATATGCGTATAAGACAAGCAATACAGGTGAGATTGAGATTGATAAGAGAAGTCAGAATGTTCACATAAATACATCAAAAACAGGTGACACTAAATTAATTGAAGATTTGATAATTGAGTGTGATACTGCCAATCCAATGCATTCTACACTCTATGATATCAATCTTGATTTATTATTTGTTCCCATTGCTGTTGGCGAGTTTGGTAAAATTATCTATTACGATCTAAATTCAGATGTTTGGATACCCATAAGTGCAGGAACAACTCAAGATTTTTACAGTATTGCAATTTCTGAAAGTGATAATATTTGGATAGTAGGTAGTAATGGTAGTGTTAAAAACATTTCTATTGCTGATAATATAGATCAGGTAATTAGTGTACCAATTGGTACTGATGCTAATCTCTATAATATTGAGTTTTATAACGGGTATTACGGGTGGATAATGGGTACTACAGGAAAAATATTTAGTACATCAGATGGAGGGAATAACTGGTCAATACAATCTTCAGGGATTGTACAAACATTATATGATGCATCTTTTTATAGCAAGGATAAAGGATGGATTTGCGGGGCAAATGGAACTGTCTTGCACACAGAAGATGGCGGTAATACCTGGAATGCACAGATTAGCGGTACGGTTGAAGATTTGAAAGGAATTTGTTTTATTGATGATGAAAATGGTTGGTCAGTTGGTAACAATGGGAAAATTATCAGAACGTTTGATGGTGGCCAGTCATGGACAAATCAAAATATAGCAGGTGTCTTTGAAAATTTTAAAGATATTGATTTTGGACATCCTAATGGAGGAATTATTGTGGGTGACAATGGTACAATTTTTAAAACAATAGATGGAGGAAATACATGGACTAATGAATCCGTTGTACTAAAAAATAATCTGGAAGCCGTGGATATTGATCAATTTGGTAACGGAATTGTTGTAGGTGATGATAATCTTCTTAATGTTAAAGTTGGTGAGTACCCCTTTTCTAAAGGGTGGAACATACAAAATTCAAATGTTACCGATACACTTAGATGTGTTAAAGCTGTCTCTGTTAACGAGGCCTGGGTAGTTGGTGATTCGGGAATAGTTTTGCATACAACTGATTCTGGAAATACTTGGGCAAAAGTTTTGACAAATGATATAAATGACTATTATTCTTTGGAAATATCAGGTAACACTATTTGGATTGGAGGGGAAAATTCAAATTTGATGAAATCTGTTGATTATGGAGGTACTTGGCAAAAGCAACCAATTGTACCAACTGGAAAAATTATTTCAAAAATTCAATTTTTAGATCAGTACAATGGTTGGATTTTGTTGAAAGATAAAATTAATGACAAATCAAATATAGTTTTAAAAACTAATGATGGAGCTGCCAATTGGTCAAATTACAATTCATTACCCGGAGGCGCTGAAAATTATTATTCTGATTTTTATTTTACAGATAAAAATAGAGGTTATGTAATTGATTTTGACGATTCAAAACAGGAATTGCTTTTGTATAGTACCGGGGATGCTGGAAATAATTGGATAATCACTGAGTTTGAAAATCTTGCAAGTAGTGAGGGAGCCATTGCCTCTTTAAATGATAATTTATTTTGGGTAGGGAGTGAAGGTGAATTTTATATGTATCATAATGAATCAGGTAAAAAATGGTATAGTATTTTGGCAGTGCCTCTAACATCATATTATTATGGAAATAAAAAAATTGAATTCTTGAGCCCTCAAACCGGATATGCCGGTAGTGGTGGTATTAAAAAAACAACGGATGGTGGAAAATCATGGTTTACTCAGGGTACTATATCGGGATTTATCGATGATGTGAATTCCTTCGATATGGTGAATGTCGATACCGGATGGGCAGTAGGGGGTAACGGGAAAATATATTATACTACCACAGGAGGTGAATGAAAGAAATTTATTACTGAAGATAAATATAATTTTGAACTTATGAAATGTATATATTCAATAAAGATAATTAGCGTTTTATTATTGTTGTTTATGGGAATACATTCCGGTACAACTCAAGAAATTGTTCCGCCTTTGAACACTAGTAAATTTAATAAACCCTTGACTACAACCCGTATGTTTCACCCCGATTCTATAATAAAAAGCGGCAGATGGGGTACAGCATTAAATATCAGGGAGACAAAAAGTTTTGATAAATTCAAAACAAGCTATATGGAACCCGGGATTATTTGGACTAATGGAATGTTTACCACTCCCGGTAATGCACCGACGGAGATGATTTATTATCACGATGGCTCAGATCTGTTTCTTTCAGGCTATGTTTCTGTTTTGGATTGTATTGATTATTGTGGTGGTGTAGGAGATTGTGGTTTTATTATTGTTGGCGATGGTAAGGAGCTCTGGAATAGCGGGGTAGTAAAACACCATGATAAACCTGTAAAATTCAATGTTTCTCTCAAGGGGATTAAGGAATTGAGATTGATTGTAAATAGCGGTGGTGATAATATTGATGAAGATTGGGGTTGCTGGATGGATATGAATATCTCAAAAAAACAGGGGAAACCCGATACTGTCAATTTGGTTAAAGATGATAATATATTAATAAACGGTAGTTTTGAAGAAGGCTTTGCTCCGGGTACATTTAAAACACTAAAAACCGGAGATAAAATTCCCGGCTGGACTGTTACTAAAGCAACAGTTGATTTATCAGGAAATTACCTGAAAGCACAAGATGGTAAAAATAGCATTGATTTAAATGGAACACCTGGTTTTGGAGGCATTCAGCAACGTTTTTTTACTGAAAAAGGCAAAAAATATCTATTGTCATTTTATCTTGCTGGAAATCCAGCCGGAGGGCCTAGGATTAAAAAGCTATTGGTGAGTTTTGGAGATCAAACCAGGGAATTGGAATTTGATGTTACCGGAAAAACAGTCAATAATATGGGCTGGGAATACCATGAATTTATTTTTAAAGCAAAAGACAGGGCAACAATTCTAAAATTTGAATCAAATCATACATCAGGGCCTACAAATTGGGGACCAACTATTGACAATGTAAAATTAGTACCGTATCATAAATCTATCCCGTTATTGGGTTTTAAATCCGGATTTTTGGGTGGAGCGAGTTACTATTTTGTTTCGGAAAGTAATATATATCCATTTACAGGATATGACCGGTCACGATATAAGTTAACCCTTAATAATAATGCAATCGCATATCATTTCGGACTATTTTCACAAATGAGGATATGGCATATTTTTGTTCAGCCCGAATTGTATATAAATTATATCACTGCGGATATCAAAATACAAGATCTTTATGATTCTTTTCCGGATACAACAGGTACTTTAAATCATTTTTATCTTGATATTCCTGTTGTTTTGGGATATAAAGAAGGAGTTTTTAGTTTCATGGCCGGCCCTGTATGGCATTATTTTATTACTGACAGATCTAAATTACCTGATAATATATCAAAAAATTTAAGAAAACTTACTATCGGATATCAAATAGGTATTGGATTTGTAATTAAAAATGTTGGTATTGGTCTTAGATATGAAGGAAATGCAAGAAAATTGGGGGCAGGATTGCAATATTCGGGTAAAAGGATATATTTTGCTGATACACCTGGACAAATTATAGCGACATTATACTATTCATTTTAAAATAAAAAAAAACTTTTAACAGATGAAACGAACATTTATATTTATAATGATAGCAGTTATGATAATAGGTGGATGTGTATTTCCACCGGACGAAGATCCTAATGATGAAATATTACAAAAGATAAGAAAAATAGAAGCTTACATTTATATTGGAAATGCTCATTACAAATTTCAATATAAAGACGGAAGTAATGATATTACCGCAAGCGGAGCTCTTTATATTTGGTTAAATACTATTGAAGGAACTAATTCCCATACAGCTACAGTATTCAGGTCGGATTTTAATTCTACTATTCTGGGAAAAAAAATTACAGGATTTTTAGAAGCACAATGGAAATACTCCGGTAGCAAAGAATATATAAAAATAGATGGAAAGAGAATTTCATCATCTTCCAATTCAGTTGAAACCTATACAATGATTACTGATTTTATTCCAAAGGTAAGACAAGATACGGATGATATTACCGGTGTGATAGAAGTTGATTATGAGGCAGAAGGTTTTTCTGCTTGTAATACTTTGTTGCACGGTATTTCATATACATTGGATACCCCAACTCAAACCAAGACAATGACCAATTACAATTGCACTACGGATAGTAAAATTACTATCAAAATGTTTTTGGATAAATAGTGTCTGTTTATAAAATGTTTGTGTTTTTGCGTTTTAATGATTTTATATACAGACACTAATATATTATAAATATTTAAATTTTATCGATAATGCTATTTAATGTACTACTTGGTCGCATTGCTTTTTCAGCTAATTTATCATCCGGTAAATAATACCCCCCTATATTTGTTGGTTTGCCTTCTGCTGCAGCAATTTCTTTAAGAATTTTTTGTTCATTATCTTTCATATCGTTTGCTACAGGTGAAAATATATTTTTAAGCTCATTGTCATCATTTTGTTTTGCCAATTCTTCAGCCCAATATAAAGCCAGATAAAAATGTGAACCCCTATTGTCTAAATCGCCTACTTTACGACCGGGAGATCTCTTATTTTCAAGATATTCACCAATCGCTCTGTCTAATGCCTTGGACAATATAATAGCTTTTTTATTATTATGCTTATTGCCAAAATGCTCTAAGGAAACAGTTAAAGCTAAAAATTCGCCAAGAGAGTCCCAACGCAAATGGCCTTCATTTAGAAACTGTTGAACATGTTTTGGAGCAGAACCTCCTGCACCTGTTTCAAAAAGCCCGCCTCCAGCAAGTAAAGGTACCACTGACAGCATCCTGGCACTTGTACCAAGTTCTAAAATAGGAAATAGATCAGTTAGGTAATCTCTTAATACATTACCGGTTACGGAAATAGTGTTTTCTCCTTTTCTTACTCTTTTCAATGTGAATTTCATAGCTTCTTCAGGAGACATTATTCTTATATCCAATCCTGAAATATCATAATCTTTTAAATATTTTTCAACCTTTTTTATAAGTTGGTTGTCATGTGCCCGGTTTTTATCAAGCCAAAAAACGGTAGGGAACCCTGTTGCTTTGGCTCTTGTAACAGCAAGTTTTACCCAGTCTTTTACAGGGATATCCTTAACTCTGGACATACGCCAAATATCTCCTTTTTCAACTTTATTTTCCATAATAGTTTTACCATCTTCATCCAATACTTTAACAATTCCGTTTGAAGGTATTTCAAAAGTTGTTGGATGTGAACCGTATTCCTCAGCTTTTTGAGCCATTAATCCCACATTTTGCACAGTTCCCATAGTAGCCGGATCAAAAGCTCCGTGTTTTTTGGCATCCTCGATTACAACTTTATATATTCCGGCATAAGAACGATCAGGTATAATGGCTTTTGTGTCGTGTAATTGTCCGTCAGGTCCCCACATTTTACCCCCATCTCTTATTACGACCGGCATTGAGGCATCTATTATTATTAAATTTGGAGCATGTAGGTTGGTAATTCCTTTATCTGAATCAACCATTGCTAGTTTTGGTCTTTCTTGGTATAATTGAAAAATGCCGGATTCTATTTCTTTTCGTTTGTCATCAGGCAAGTTATTAATCTTGTCGTAAAGATCAGATAAACCGTTATTTGGATTAAATCCCAATTCATTTAATAAATCAGAATGCTTATCAAAAACTTCTTTGAAAAATTCATTAACGGCATGACCAAACATTATCGGATCGGAAACTTTCATCATTGTTGCTTTAAGATGTAATGAAAATAATACATCCTTGTCTTTAGCGTCTTGAATTTGTTTTGCGTAAAATTCTTTTAGCGCTTTTTTACTCATAAAAGTAGAATCCAGGACTTCATTTTCAATTCCCTCAAGATTTTCTTTTAGAATTATTTCGTTTCCGTCTTCTTTCTTTAATACAATTTTGAAATTTGTATCTTTATTAAGGTTTATTGATTTTTCATTACCATAAAAATCATTATTTTCCATGTGTGCTACATGGGTTTTTGAATTTTCTGACCAAGGTTTCATCATCTTATGTGGATATTTTTGTGCAAATCTTTTTACGGATTCCGCAGCTCGTCTGTCAGAATTTCCTTGCCGTAGAACAGGGTTTACAGCACTACCCAATAATTTTGCAAATCTTTGACGCAGAGCCTTTTCTTTTTCTGTTTTTGGCTCTTCGGGAAACTCGGGAACATTGTATCCTTTTTCCCGTAATTCTTCAATCGCAGCTTGCAACTGTGGTATGGAAGCTGAAATATTTGGTAGCTTGATGATATTTGCATTTGGATCACTTGTTAATTTTCCCAGTTCAGCTAAATAATCAGGAACTTTTTGCTCTTCTTTTAAATAATCGGGAAAATTTGCTAAAATTCTTCCTGCAAGTGAAATATCTTTTATTTCTAAATCAATTCCGGCAGTTTTGGTATAGGCTTTTACAATTGGTAATAAAGAATATGTCGCTAATGCAGGAGCTTCGTCAACTTTTGTCCAGGCTATATTATTTTTATTATTTGTCATGGTAAAATGGTTTATTGTTTTTTGTAAATAACTAGTATGAAAAAATCATTTTGTTCAAAAAATTTCATCTGAATAGTTATTAAAATAATAGTGTTATTTAATGTTATTTTTTGATTATGCAAATGTACGTTAATTTTTTTTAATTAAAAATTTCAAACAGATGAAAGAAAAAATATGTGATAAAAGAATAAATTGTAGAAATGTAAAAGTTCGATAATTTACAATATTTTATTAAATTATTTCATGTTTTAAGTACCATGTTCCAAGTTTTAAGTTTGAAAGATAAAAGACAAAAGTAAAAAGAATAAGACTTGGTACGGCAGAATATATTTTACGCGACACTTCGGTATCAATTCGTTTTGGAGGATACAAATCTTTTCAAAAATCGTTATTTCAAAAAAATTAAGCACTTTGTAGTCAGACACTAAATGAAGGAATTTTCTTATCTAATGTAATTTTTTATAGTCATATTTCTATCTGATTTTTATATAAATCTGTGGTAAAATCACTTAGGGATTTTTTATTAAGAAAATTGAGTCCCAATTATATATAAATTATAATAAATCTTAACGTAAAAAATTTCATAAACTTTTATAAAAAAAGATAGGGGAGAGTTGATAATTCTTGTCTTTCAAAATGACTGGGTATGCTATATGTATATCGGTGTTCTTTGTTTTATGTCATGATTGATAATGTTATAAAACATGATTTGAAAAACTATTAATTTAAACTTCAAATAATATTAAAATGAATACATTGTTTACAAGATCTAAAATGGTATCTATAATTGTTTTCTTGATTATTATGTTACCTTTTAATGGAAATTCTAATCCGAATAGTATTAATAATCCTGATAATAGCACTCAACTATTAAATACCGGGATTTCTGATTTTGGAAATATAATAAATACCGAATTTTTTAAAGATAAGAATATTTATCATTCCTTTAGTGATTTGTATAAGGATATTTTAGTAATTCCTGTAAAGGCTGATAATTTAAATGGAAATAATAAATTTAATTTGGGAAACCGGTTTAATTCGGGATATCTTGAAACGGATGAAAATGTAAAATATTATGCCGGATTAGCATTAATGAGTCCACTCTGTCATGGTACCATTGACGTTGAAGAAGAAGTTTGTCAGACAGAAGATATAACCGGTACCTATGAAGCTATAGGTTCAAGTAATTGGAGGATTGTTCTTTATGATCCGGGTGATAATCAGGTTGATGTTTATAGTTTGCCTTATGGAGATTCCAATGGTAATTTTAGTTTTGATCCACAGCCCGCTGGCAATGATTATCACGTAGAATTACAATCGGATGATGCCGGATATTGGAATTCTAAAGCTGATGATTATTTTAATATCGTTTCATGTGTAATGCCACCCACATCTCCTACTTGTAATAATAATTCATTTCTTTGGGATAATAATATTACTGTTAATGATTGTACA
>JALSPK010000112.1 GCA_026986005.1 Saprospiraceae bacterium | reverse complement strand
AGATTTTGGGATGTTATAGTTTAAGATTATATGCAATAAACATAAAACCTACATCAGCATTAGCACGTTGCATTGTTTTCTTTGTTAGTATGTAATTGAACCCCCATTGTCGCTTTATAGTTCCAAAGGGATGTTCTATAATTGCCAGTCTTCTTTTATAAATATCGGGATTGTTTTGAAGATTATTTTTATCAATTATTTCATCAAGGGAAGAAGGGAATAAAACCGCTTGATTTCTATTTACTCCTTTAATGTATTTCAGACAATAAAGATACTGAAAATTAACGAAATAAACAAATTTTTTAACAAAATTCAGGATGGGTTTTTAGACAGTCTGACGGTTGAGCTATGCGTAGTGCGGGTTTCCGAAGCACTTAACTTTTATTTTACAACCAAATTTCTTTATTTGAATAATCTCTTTATTTATCATTATCACCCGCATTACGTATAGCCTTTGTTAGCATTTGTTTTAATTCTTTTGTGGTTGGTACTTTTCCCTTTAATTTTTCTGGTAGTTTATGAGTTAATTTGTATTCTGCGACTCCAATTGGTTTATTACTTGTTCTTAAGGCGTATTCAACTTCAATATTGTCTTTTACCGGGCATAGAATAATTCCGATTGAAGGATTATCATCCGACTGTTTTTCTTGTTCGTCAAGAAGTTCTAGATAAAAATTCATTTTCCCCGCAAATTCAGGTTCAAATTCTACGGTTTTTAATTCAATTGCAACCAGACATTTCAATATTCGATGATAAAATAATAAGTCAATAGCATATTCTTTTTGGTTAAGTTTTAATCTGTACTGATTTCCTATGAAACTAAAACCATATCCAAGTTCTAAAAGCAAGTCTCTGATATTTTCGATAAGTCTGTTTTCCAGTTCTTTTTCTAAGATGGGTTTTGTAATTCCGAGAAAGTCAAGATTATATTCACTTTTTAATGCTTCATTTGCCTGTTCTGACAAATGAATGGGAAGAGCTTTTTCAAAATTACTCATTTTTTTATCTGTCAAATGATGCTGATAAGCATTTGCTTTAATTTGATTGAGTAATACTGCACGGCTCCAACCTAATTGGTCAGTTGCTTGTAAATAATATTTTCTTTCTTCTTTGTCTTTTATTTTGTTAATTATCAGCATATTTTGTCCCCAAGGAATGTTCAATGCCAATTCTAACAATTCTGGTTCACTCTCATATTCAAGATAGAATTGCCTCATTCGCCATAAATTCTGAGGAGAATAACCTTTAACTCCATCTATTTGTTTATTGATATCTTTTGATAATGTGTCAACAATTGATTGTCCCCATTTATTTCTTTTCTGGTTTTCAACAATGATTCTACCTATTTCAAAATTCTGACCAATATGAAACTTGTTTAAAGATTTGAATGCTTGATACCTTGCTAAATTAATTGTATCAATTATTTCTTTGAAGAAATTATTATATGCTACTATTTTATTCATATTCAAAATTACTCAAATTCTCTCTCATCTGTGAGAGAAATCAAAAAAAAATTAATTCTCTCACAACTGTGATAGAATTGGAATAGTGTTTCTCCAAATAAATGCTAACGTAAGTTCGTCTAAAAACATATAATTATAATGCTAATTTACGGGAAATATTGATATTTCCAAAAATATATTGAAACATCGATGAATTTTCAAAAAATTGCTTAAATGTTTTTAAAATTGGTTTTTGGGATGAAAAACGGCTTTTTGGGGCTAAAAAACAGGTAAATAAAGGATTTATTAGTTTACCCAAGTATTTTATTAACTTTTCAATACCGATGATATTCATTATTCGTTTAAGATTATATGCAATAAACATAAAACCTACATCAGCATTAGCACGTTGCATTGTTTTCTTTGTTAGTCCCCCATTGTCGCTTTATAGTTCCAAAGGGATGTTCTACAATTGCTTGTCTTCTTTTATAAATATCGGGATTGTTTTCAAGATTATTTTTATCGATTATTTCATCAAGATAAGTAGGGAATAAAACAGCTTGATTTCTATTTTCTCCTTTAATGTATTTCATACAATAAAGATACTGAAAATTAACGAAATAAACAATTTTTTTAACAAAATTCGGGGTGGTTTTTTAGACAGTCTGACGGCTTTAATATGGTGCGTACCGCATTTTGAAACGATTAATTTCCGTGGTACTACAATGTTCATTTTGTATGTTAACTTTCATAATTACAGATAATTGCGGCATGCAGTATATTTTTTGTTAGCCAAAGTGTTTATATTCTCATCGTCAATAAATGCATTAATTTCACGTTTATATAATAATTTCCAGTACCTAATTTTTGTTTTTTCAATAGTCCATCTTTGGTTAATTCATTCAAATATTTTGCTGCTGTTATTCTTGATACTCCTAAGTCTCTTTCAATAAATTCAATTTTTGTGTAAGGATGTTTAAACAAGTTATTTAATAAATCTTGACTGTAAAATTTATAATTATTTCTAAGTAAGTTTTTATATTCAAAAATTAATTCTCTTATTTTTACAATCAAAACAATTGTTTCTTTTGAGATTTCTTCAACTGCATGAAGCATATACAATATCCAATTTTCCCAATTATCTGTCTCTCTAATTTCCTGTAATAACTTATAATAATCTCCTTTATGTAAAATTATATATCTGCTTAAATATAGAATAGGTAAATTCAATAAGTCTTTGATTACTAAATATAAAACATTTATTATCCTGCCTGTTCTTCCGTTTCCGTCGTAAAAAGGATGAATGCTTTCAAATTGGTAGTGGATTATTGCCATTTTCACTAATGGGTCAAAATCGGATATGGTATCATCATTGATAAATTGTTCTAAGTTTGACATCAAATCCAAAATCTCAGAATATTCTTGTGGCGGTGTATAAACTGTTTCCCCTGTTGTTGCATTTTTTAAAGCAGTTCCCGGAAGTTTTCTAAATCCAGCTTTGTTTTTTTCTAATTCAGATTGTATTGCAATTATATCTCTATTGGTCAAGATTTTATTTTTTGAGATTAAAGAAAATCCTTTTTTCAGTGCATAAATGTAGTTTTGTACTTCTTTTGCATTTAATGATTTAAAACTATCAAGATTTAATTCTGCCTTATAAACGTCATCGTGAGTTGTGATTATGTTTTCTACTGCTGAACTGTCTTTTGCTTCTTGAAGCCCCAAAGTATTAATCAAAATATTTTCATTTGGAATAGTCGCAACAATTCCTTTTAATTCTGCCAGCGCTCTATGAGCAGAGACAAGTTTTTTTAGAACTTTCTTTGTCTCAATATCTTTCTCTATTGGTAATTTCTTTATCATTTTATATTCCTTTTGTAAAGTTTCTATTGTTTTCTTTACAAAGGTACTTCATATTGTTAAGAAAATCAAATATTCTTTACACACCAAGTTGTGATAATACGTTTTCTGTCATTTGTTTTTGAGATAGCCAAACGGTTTCTTTTTCAAGTTTTACTTCGATTGATGTTTTTCCATCAAGGGTTTTATAGATTTTTATTTCAGATTTTTTCATTTACCAAAAATACATCCTTTTTCATTAATGTAGATTTTTTTCTTTCTAATGCACCCCAACGGCAGTTTGTAAAATTAGTACAAAATATTAAAAATTAGAAATAAAATCTTTGAAATCCGGTAAAATATGGCAAATTGATGCCGATATAGGCATTTTTATTTGGAAAATTGAAATCGAAAGTAGATTTGCAAAAATAAAAAAGTGGCTTAAAGCGGCTTATATAAGCAAAAAATAGAGATTTGACCTTATATAGTGACTGTGTGTCTGTCCATAAAATCATAATTTATTTTAGCAACTACCTTCTCATGTAAAAGAAGGTAGTGCTGAAATAAATTATAATTTCATATCTGCATTATTGCACGACTATCTTTCTTGTATAAATTTTTCCTTCAGTATAGATTTTTATCATATATACTCCTTTTGAATAATCGAAAACCGGTATGGAATACAGATTGCTTAACTCGTTTTTGTCAACAAAATGATATGAAAGTACCCTGCCGCTTTCATCTACTACAGAATAAGCTTTAATCTTTTCATTTTTATCTTTTGTTTCTACTGTGACATACATTGATTGGGTCGGATTTGGATATACCAGTAAATTGTCACCGGCATTTATATCTGATGTTGCCGTACTATTATCCACTACCACAAATGCTCCCATCATACCACCGTCCTCGTGTTTCAACATATGACAATGATACATATATGGTATGGAATCGTTGGCGAAATCGGTAAACTTTGTGATTATCCTCATCGAACTATGTCTGCCGGGTACCAGATAGGTATCCTTCTTACCCCTTGCATAAACAGGTGGAGCTACTCCGTCAATATCCAGTATATAATATCCTACATCATGCAAATGAAATGGATGTGCTATAGGTGTATTGTTGGTAATGGTCCAAACCTCCGTATTGTTCAATGGAATGGTTATATTGATAACATCCATATCAAAACTAACTCCATTGATATAAAAATCTCCGTTTAACTGATTCATGCCGGGACTTTTCGCTCTGAAAGTAATATTCCTGTTTTCATCAACATCATTTACACTAAAAGGTGTTTCTCCCGCTAAAGTCGCAGGTATAGTTGTTACGGCATTGGCTGTTTTGTCACCTACTACAAAACTGATTATCTTAAAATCCTTTCCGTTCATAGGGTTTGGATTGTAACCTGACAATTGCATTCCTTGTCCGGGTCCGGGCGATGAAGCTCCATAAATACCATTTTCCAATTCTGAAGCATAACTGAGAAGATTTATGGTTTTTCCTTCCATTCCCGTAAAATCCACCAATATCTCTGCTCTTTCCCCCGGTGACATCGGTAATCTTGTTAATTGTACGGGTTTTTTCAGCAATCCACCATCGGATGCAATCATATAGAACTTTCTATTAGCTTCAAGTCCAAAATTAAATACTCTTTGTGATGAACCGTCCAAAAGCCTTAATCGCACTACTTGAGCAGGGACATCAACATAGGCATCCCTAGTAGCATTTACTATCAAAACATCATCTGAATTGACATCGAATTCCACCTGATAATTATCATCAAAACTTCTGGTTTGTATAGCCAACGGGATATCGTCCACACCATAAGTGCGGGGCAGGTCAAATGCAGCTTCTTCTTCATCTTTTATTATGATAAACCCTGCTATTCCTTTGCTCACATGCTCGTCAGTATGTGTATCCAAATGCGGGTGATACCAACAAGTACTCGCTCTGTTAATCACTTCATATTTTGGATTCCAGGTATCTCCGGCTTCTATAATCATATGAGGGCCACCATCATTCTCAGAAGAGACTTGCATACCATGCCAATGAAGAGTCGTTCTTTCATTGAGATCGTTTTTCACCTTTATATCGAGCATATCACCTTTATTGACTATAAGAGTTGGCCCCAATACAGGCCCGTTCACTCCCATAGTAGTCGTTTTGTGGCCGGGAAAAAATTCAAATTCCCCGTTTTGAAGCGTAAGGTTAATGTCCGTACCTGTGATTGTCCCGGGAATAATTATTTTATTACCTGTGGGAGCAGAGGAAGTTTGAATGGTAAATAGTGCGCTAATGCTATTATAATCTGTTCCCTGATTGTCTTGTACTATTTTTATTTTAGCTGTTTTTGTACTAATATCAGGCACAGTCCAGACATAAGTCAAGGTATTGACATTGATATCTTCTTTTATAGCTTGCCAGTTTGAGCCATTGTCAGAACTAAAATACAAGTCCCAGTTGTTTGTATTGTGAGCAATGGTTACTTTCCATTTGACTGTAACTGTCTCACCGGGTTTAAAAGATTCTCCTCCTGTAGGATATTCGAGTTTGCAATGTGCAGATACCGAAAATGTCGATATCAATAAAGTTAAGATTGTAAAGATTGTAATTTTCATCATTTAAAATTTTTTTGTAAAGTTAATAATTAAATTTATAATTTTATTCTTCGAAGTCTCAATGAATTCATTATAACTGAAACAGAGCTAAAGCTCATAGCTGCGGCAGCTATCATAGGTGAAAGCAATAAACCGAAAAAAGGAAAAAGGATGCCGGCAGCAACGGGAACACCAAGTACGTTATAAATAAATGCAAAGAAAAGATTTTCTTTTATGTTTTTCATGACGGCTTTGCCCAAATTTAATGCTTTCACTATACCTATCAGATCACCTTTTACCAAAGTAACTTCACTACTTTCGATTGCCACATCTGTCCCAGTCCCCATTGCGATACCGATATCTGCTTGAGCTAATGCCGGTGCGTCATTGATTCCATCACCTGCCATTGCGACTATTTTACCTTCTTTTTGTAATCTTTCAATAACTTTTAGTTTATCTTCGGGTAAACATTCTGCTTGAAAATCTGAAAGATTCAATTGATTAGCCACGTATTTTGCTGTCCTGATATTATCTCCTGTCAACATTACTACATCAATACCTTTTTTCTTTAATTCTGCAATCGCCATTTTACTGTTTTCTTTAATTGCGTCAAAAATGACAATATATCCTTTAAGGTTTCCATCAATTGAAATATAAGAAACTGTTTTACCGAGATTCTGTTCTTTTTCAATTTGAGATTTTGCAAATTCAGGTATTTCGATATTGAACTGTTCCATTAGTTTTCTATTTCCCAATGCTACAAATTTATTTTTCACTATACCTGTTACACCTTTCCCTTTAATAGCTTTAAAATCAGAAGCATCAAAAATAATTATTTCCTCTTTTTGAGCTTTTTTCACAATAGCTTCGGCTAAAGGATGTTCACTATATTTATTCAAAGATGCAGCTACTCCTAATAGAGTTTTATCAAATTTTCCGGATAAATTCATGATGGTTTCAACAGATGGTTTACCTTCCGTAATTGTTCCTGTTTTATCTGTTATTAATACATTTACCTTATTTAAATTCTCCAATGCTTCGGCATTTTTAATAAGCACTCCATTTTGTGCACCCTTTCCGACCCCGACCATAACTGACATTGGAGTTGCTAAGCCAAGAGCACACGGACACGCGATAATCAAAACGGCAATCGCATTGACAAAAGCATATACCATTGCCGGATTTGGTCCAAAAACATACCAAATAGTAAATGTGATAATTGATATTAATACAACTATGGGTACAAAGTATTTAGATATTCTATCTGCTAATTTCTGAATAGGTGCTTTAGACCTACTGGCATTATTGACCATATGAATTATTTGAGACAAAAGGGTTTCAGAACCGATTTTTTGTGCTTTCATAATAAATGATCTATTTCCATTAATAGTACCTGAACTAACAGTGTCACCAATGTTTTTTTCAATGGGAATCGGTTCTCCCGTAATCATACTTTCATCAATGTTGCTATAGCCCTCCGTTATAATTCCGTCAACGGGAATTTTATCTCCGGGTTTTACCCTTAATAAATCTCCTTTATTTATTGTGTTAATAGAAACAAGCTTATCGCCATCCGGGGTGACCAAAGTTGCATCTGAAGGTGCTAATTTTAATAGCTCTTTGATTGCTCCACTTGTTTGACTATGTGCTTTTGCCTCCAATAACTGTCCTAAAAGCACTAAAGTTAATATTACTGTCACAGCTTCAAAATAGACAAAAACAGTTCCGCTATCTGTCTTAAACTGATTCGGAAATACGTCAGGGAATATCAAGGCAAAAACACTAAATAGAAAAGCCACACCTGATCCTATACCTATAAGTGTAAACATATTCAGATTCCATGTGACTATGGATTTGTAAGCTCTTTCAAAAAACATCCATGCTGCATAAAATACAACCGGCAATGATAGTACAAACTGAATCCAATTCCATGAAAGCTGTGAAAATATTTTTCCTAAAGGATTTCCGGGGATTAAATCAGCCATTGCAATTATAAAGATAGGTACAGTAAAGAGTACAGCGATTTTAAACTTTTTTAATAAATCGTTATAAGTTTTATCTTCTGCATTATCTACCGGAGACATTGGTATCAAATCCATACCACAAATAGGGCAGTCTCCCGGTTTATCTCTTATAATCTCAGTATGCATCGGGCAAGTATATTGTGTCGTAGTGTGTAATGTTGGTTGCTCTACCAATGGCATGCCACATACCGGACAAGAGCCTGATGTTTCATAAGTTTTTTCGCCTTCACAATGCATTGGACAATAGAATGTCCCGATTTTATTTTTCTCCGCTTTATATACAGTAAATAGTTTACTGTCAGCATTAGTTTTACCGGAGTTTGAGCCACCAATAGTATAATGTAAACCTGCAAGTAAAATAGTTTCTTGTAGTTTTTCCAAAGGTACATGAGCGGTCATTTCAATACTGATTTTCCCTTTATTTATATCAGCATTTACCTTCGTAATTTCTTTAATATTTGAAAGAGCATTTTCAACATTGGTTTTACAACCGGCACAAGTCATCCCTTCTATTTTATATGTATGTATCATTTTAATTTATTTAAGATTGATAAAGATATTATATTGGTTAATAGCATTAAACTCTACTTAGTGCTATTTTTAATTTACCTTGTATTTCACTTGCTATTTCATCCATTTCATTATTATTAACACCTTGCATTGCAGATACGGGATTCACTACTGATACGGTTACATAATTTCCATCATTTTCTTTTACTACGATATTACAGGGCAGCATAATTCCAATATTGTCTTCGGCCATCAAAGATCTATATGCAAAAGGAGGATTGCAGGCCTCTAAAATCTTATACTCTTTAAAATCTATATTGATTTTTTCTTTAAGTGTTTTTTTCATATTAATTTCAGCCAGGATTCCGAAACCTTCCTTCTTTAATTCTTCTGAAATTCTTTGTACTGATGTGTCAAAGTCATAGTTTGTTATTTTCTCAAAATAATATTGCATAATTTTTATTTTTTTTGGCTGGCTTCAATACCAACTCTGATTATTAATAATGCAAAGATATATCAAAGCATATCCAAGCTTGTGCACAATTATTGTTATATTGTATCTAATTTCTTGCGTGAGCCTATTTTCTTAAATATTGTAGGCGTCATACCCGTTACTTGCTTAAATTGTCGTGATAAGTGTTGGGGACTACTGTAGCCCAAATCATATGAAATTTCACTAAGTGAAAGCTCGTTGTACACTAATAATTCTTTAGTACGTTCAATCTTTTGTTCAATTATGTAGTTTTCAATAGTTCTCCCTTCTATAATTGAAAACAACTTGCTGATACCGGAGTATTCAATTCCAATGTTTGAACTAAGAAAATCTGAGAAATTCTGATGATATGGTTTTTCTCTACCATAGTGTACGTGATCAATAATCAATGTTTTGATTTTATTAATAATTTTTGATTCTCGATCTTCCAGCAATTCAAAACCTTCTTTTTTAAGTATTTTCTCTATTTTTTTTCGGTCTTCAACGCTAATAAAATCTCTAAAAGATATTTTACCAAGTTCAATACTCTCAATTTTGAATCCATTGTTTTTTAATTCATCACTGATAACTTTAATACATCGATTGCAAACCATGTTTTTTACTGCTAAACTCTTTATTTCTTTATTCATAAGTTTTTTATTAAATTTTACGTTGTACTTACGTACGGATCTATGATATACCGCCCCCAATGCAAGATCGGGGCAAGCCCCGTTGGGGCTTTTTTTGTTTCAAATAAATTTGAAATACCTTTTAAAGGCATTCCCTCATTTTTAATTCCATCCGTTAAATCTTATTTATCAATCATCATTAATAATTCTTTTGTCTTTGAGTCTCCGAGGCAAAGGACTCCTGACCTCTTGTCAAATAACACTTTCTCCTCCCATTTACATTCCGTCTCCGCATTTACCGGCACCGCATTTCATTTCCGTATCTTTATTTATTTTTTTAGGTTTATCAGTATGCTCTTTTGGTTTCATCTTCTTTCCTTCTTTTTTCATTCCGTCTCCGCATTTACCGGCACCGCATTTCATTTCCTTATCCTTATTCATTTTTTTAGGATTATCTGCATGCTCTTTTGGTTTCATCTTCTTTCCTTCTTTTTTCATTCCGTCTCCGCATTTACCGGCAGCACATTTCATCTCTATACCTGACTGACCTACATCTGCAGTTGGGTTCATCATACTTGCTTTACCTTGTAGTTGCGCAGCAGCATCAAGGGTAAAAGTACCATTGGTCACGACCTCTTCCCCTTGAGTAAGTCCGGATAATATTTCATAATTTTCTCCCATATCTTTTCCCAATTCTACTTCTCTTAATTCAAAAATTGATTTTTCCTTATCGGGTTTTACATAAACTATAGAACGTTTGCCCGTCCACATCACAGCAGTTTTAGGTATAATTACTATATTTCCCTTTGATTTATCTGAGGATACTAAATCTATATCTGCATAAACAATCATACCTGGTTTTAGCGTATAATTGGGGTTTCTAACAGTCGCCCTAACCTTAACTGTTCTTGTTTTTGAGTCAAGCAAAGGGTCTATAAAATTTATTTTTGAATTTAATTTTTTATTTGGATATGCATTTGATGTGATACTTACAGATGTACCTTTTTTGATAAATGCAATGTCCCTTTCGAATACGTCAAATTCAGCCCAAACGGTATTTAGGCGTAAGACTTCAAACATTTTGCTTCCTTCTGACACGTGATCCCCTTCTTCAACGTACTTTTTAGTGATAATACCACTTACACTTGCGTACATTTTAAAATTGGTAATAATACCTTTAGTACGTTCTATTTCGTTAACTTGATTTTCTGATAATTTCCAATTTAGTAATTTCTTTCTAACCGAATTGTACAACTCCGGTTGGGATCCTTTTACTTCCAGAGCCTGTATCAATTCATTTTGGGCAGTAACCAATTCAGGAGAATAAATCAGTGCAACCAAAGCACCTTTTTTGATATAGTCTCCCTCAGCTTTAAAATAAAGTTTCTCGATTCTACCCCCGAAATGAGCTGTTTGAAGAGCTGTATTATTATCATTTTGTACTATTTTACCTGATAATTTCATTTTGGATTTATTAGTGCTTGATACTGAATTACCTATAGTGAATGTCTCTATATTTGCAAGTGCTATCGCTGTTTTTGACATTTTGAATCTATTTGGGTCTAATTTTTCTTCAGAATCTTTTTCTTTGGGTATCAGATCCATTCCACATATAGGACATTGACCCGGTTCGGGCATATCTATTTGAGGATGCATTGAGCAGGTCCAGTGTTCATCTTTATGTTCTGCTTCAGTGTGTTTTTCTATTCTTTCTGTGGTTTTACCGG
The DNA here is from genome assembly GCA_026986005.1 of Saprospiraceae bacterium. GTDB lineage: Bacteria > Bacteroidota > Bacteroidia > Chitinophagales > Saprospiraceae > JADJGA01. Next base: position 26,908 of record JALSPK010000112.1, on the reverse strand, counting down.
TAAAAAGTAGCTTTCCTGCTAATACTCCAATCGCAAGAAATACTATTGCTGTGATTATCAATTTTGTATTTTTCATATTTGTATTTTAAATTTTTTTAATAATATTTTTACATTTTCCATTCATTTTTCCATCCACTTTGTCCTGATTCTATTTTCCAGTCAAATATTCTATTTTTGCTTTTTGTACATAGGCATCCTTTGTGCCTTGAATTTCCAAAAGCTGATATTTTATTTTTTGCAATTGCATTCTCAGTATATTGTCATAATCCAGTTTTCCTGTTTCATATGCTTTCAAATCACTGTCAATTGCTCTTTGGATAGCATCTTTGTTTTTTTCAGCTGCCACAACTTGAAGAATAGCGTTTTTTAACTTTGCTTTTGCAATATCCAGTTGTGTTTTAAATGCTTTCTCCTTGTTGTATCTTTCAATTTCTGTTTGTCTCATGGATAAATCTAACCTCCTTCTTTTTGCATCGTATTGTTTTGTGAATAATGGAACAGATACTCCCACCATTGGCATAAGGATATCACGTCCATTACCTTCCGGTGACAGATCGTCTCTTTTGCTCACTGAAATATAATCAATAGCAGCAGTAAATTTTGGCTTTTCTTCATATTTTAATAATTCTTTTTCTTTATCGAAAACCAATATTTTTGCATCTATTTTTTGTAGAACCGGATGCGAAATTAAGCTATCATTTGACATTAAAATATCCAAAATGCTCAATGAATCAGGTACATTAACTACAGACTCATCGTTCCTGTCCAATAACCTATTAAATTGTCTGGAGTATGCATTCATTTCATTAAAAGCACTGAATATTTTACTGTGCAATTCATTTTTCTTAGTTTGTATTTTTAAAACATCACTCATTTTAGCCCTATTATTTTCCAAAGCTCCTAAGGCCATATTTTCGTATATATCCAATACTTCTTTATTCTCTTTGTACACATTCAGAATAGCTAAGTTTTTGTAAATCTCGTAGTAGGTGGCCTTGATATTGTACCTTAGACTTATCTTAGAAATATCTGTATCATAGGACACCTGATTTGCTTTGTACTTGATCACATTTTTTTGTGCTTCAAATGTTCCCGGCCAGGGGAAAGACTGTTGGGCACCTAACTTTAGTCTTTGTGCACCAAGACGAGTTTCCGGAGGAAAAATGAAATAGCCTAAAGAAAATTTTGTATTGTCAAGATTCCCGACTTCATCTACTTTCTCTTTTAGAATATTATAATTTAATTCATAATATTCTATTTCAGGATTTGATTTTTCCGCCATTTGTATATACTCGTCCAACGACTGCCCAAAGCTAATCTCTATGGTAAAAACGAAGAGTATTATTAATAATTTAATTTTCATGATTTCTGTTTAATTTTATTTTATTTTATATCTTATTTTTTAAGTTGAATTCTTTAACCCAACTGTATAGTACAGGAACAACAAATAGTGTAATCAATGCTACCAACATTCCTCCAAAAGCAGGAATAGCCATTGGTATCATGATGTCCGAACCTCTTCCCTTCGATGTCAGAACCGGTAATAATGCTAATATAGTAGTTGCTGTTGTCATCAGACAAGGTCTAATTCTCTTTTTACCTGCTTCAATTACAGCTGCTCTAATGCTTTCTTTAGAATCAGGTTTCTTTTTATCAAATATCTGGGTTAAATATGTAGCCATTACTACACCATCATCAGTTGCGATACCAAACAAAGCGATAAAACCCACCCATATGGCCACACTGATATTTATGGTATGGATATTGAATATATCCCGCATATTTTTTCCGAATATATCAAAATCAAGAAACCATCCCTGACCATAAAGCCAAAGCATAATAAATCCTCCTGAAAAAGCCACGAAAATACCTGTGAAAACCATTAGTGTTGTACTTACTGCCCTAAATTGAAAATACAATATCAAGAAAATAATCATTAATGAAAGGGGCAACACAATCATCAATCTTTTTTCTGATCTCACTTGATTTTCATATGTACCTGTAAACTTATAACTTACACCTTGTGGAACTATTATTTCTCCTCTGTCTATTTTTTTCTTCAAATAATCCTGAGCTTTGAGTACGACGTTAACTTCAGCTTCTCCTTTTTCTTTGTCAAACAATACATAACCTATCAAAAAGGTATCTTCTCCTTTGATTACCTGTGGACCTCTTTCATATTTTACGTCAACCACATCACCGAGTAGTATTTGCTCTCCGGCAGGGGTTTTGATAATGACTTTTTTCAAATCATCCGGAGATGTTCTCAATTCACGTGGATATCTTACTCTTATAGAATATCTCTCTCTTCCCTCTACAGTAGTACTTACTTTCTTCCCTCCCAGCGATACCATTATCGTCTCTTGAATATCATTTATTTTCAAACCATACAATGCTGCTTTTTTACGGTTAATATCCAATAATAAATAAGGTTTCCCGATTATTCTATCGGCAAAAACAGCTTCTGCTTTGACTCCGGGTACTTCTTTAAGGGCTTTTTCAAATTCCATTCCCAGTTTTTCAATATCTTCAAGGTTCAATCCTTTTATTTTTATACCCATTGGACTACGCATTCCTGTTTGCAACATAACAAGACGTGTCTCTATAGGTTGAAGTTTTGGTGCTGATGTCACTCCCGGAAGTTTTGTAGCTTCTACTATTTTATTCCATATATCGTCAGGGTTTTTGATGTCATCTCTCCATTGTCTAAAAAAGTCTCCTTCATCATCTTTTATCAATATATCACCATCTACCTTTTGCTTATCTTGAATTCTTTCATCGCTGTTTTTTATATAAAATTTCCCTTCATCATCAACTTTATACCTTATTTTATTCCCATTTTTGTCTTCGATATATTCCGGGAGATATTGGATAATATTTTCAAACATGGAAAGTGGAGCAGGATCAAGTGCACTTTCTACTCTGCCTGCTTTTCCTACCACCACATCTATTTCCGGGATATTCCCAACGGCAATATCCAATAGTTTTAAGGTTTTTTTATTCTCTTGAATTCCAGCATGAGGCATAGTGGTTGGCATCAAAAGAAATGCTCCTTCATCCAGAGAAGGCATAAATTCTTTGCCCATTGATTTGTATGAATAATACCCGGCTATAAGTATTAAAAGCGGTAATATTAAAAATAGCGCTTTATATTTTAATGCAAATTTCAACAGTTTTACATAATACTTCTGAAAAACATAAAATATAATTAAAAGACTTAGTGTAGCGACTGCTACAAATATAAAATTTGAACTTAATGACCGATCAAAATCAAGTGGTCTCCAATATTTTGTAAGCAACCATAGTATTGCGAGTCCTCCCAAAAGATTTTTGATGATATCCTCTTTTTTATTTATCCAATAATTTCTTTGCGATAAAATATTTATTATACCAAATAAAGAAATGAAAATTCCCAATATTACCCCTGAATAAACAAAGTAAATACCCAATATTATCAATAATATATTTGAAATGTTTTTAAATATTTTTGAAATGTTTTTCCTGTCTTTGAATATAATTGAAGCAAAAGCAGGAATAATAAATAATCCTACAAATAACGCTGCTACAAGAGCAAAAGTCTTGGTAAAAGCCAATGGTCTAAACAATTTTCCCTCGGCAGCTTCCATCGTAAATACAGGTAAAAAACTTACAATTGTTGTAGCAACTGCCGTTAGGATTGCTCCGGATACTTCTGCTGTAGCATTGTAAACAATTTGATTTATAGGCTGACCTTTTAGTTCCTTGAGTTTCTTTATTATATTTTCTATTAATATAATCCCTATATCAACCATTGTCCCAATAGCTATTGCAATACCTGATAATGCCACGATATTGGCATCGACATTAAACATTTTCATCGCTATAAATACCATTAGTACTGCTAAGGGTAGCAGCCCGGATATCAACATTGAAGACCTAAGATTGAAAAGCATCAGCATTATCACTAAAATGGTAACCAGTATCTCAAGAGCCAAAGCATCATTAAGGGTAAAAAGAGTTTCCTCAATCAGCTTTGTTCTATCGTAAAACGGAACAATTGTTAATTGGGACTTTCTGCCGTCATTTAGAGTTTTTGATGGTAATCCTGTACTTAGCTCATGTATTTTTTCCTTAACGTTCTTTATTACTTCCATCGGGTTTGCTCCATATCTGGCAACTACAACACCACCTACCACTTCTGCACCATTTTTATCCAATATTCCTCTTCGTTCTTGAGGCCCCAAGGAAATATAAGCCAAATCTCTGACTAAAACAGGTGAATTATTAACGGTTTTTACTACGCTATTTTCAAGATCTTCAACATTTTTCACATATCCCAATCCCCTTATCAAATATTCGGCATTATTTATCTCAAGAGTTTTTGCTCCGATATCTTTGTTGGATAGTTTAACGGCATTGACAACTTCTTTTAGGCTAATATTGTATTGCTGAAGTTTTGCAGGGTCAATATCAACTTGATATTCTTTTACATAACCTCCAATTGAAGCGACTTCTGATACTCCTTTTGCCGAGGCTAAACCGTATTTTACATAATAATCCTGAATAGACCGCAATTCTTGCAAATCCCAACCACCTGTTACATTGCCGGAAGTATCTCTACCCTCGATGGTATACCAAAATATTTGCCCCAATCCTGTAGCATCAGGCCCCAATGCGGGATTCACGCCGGCAGGTAATAAATTGGCAGGAAGGGAATTTAGCTTTTCCAAAATTCGACTTCTGCTCCAATAAAAATCAATTTTTTCATCAAAAATCACAAATATTGTGGAGAAACCAAACATTGATGAACTACGAATAGTCTTAACTCCGGGAATTCCCAATAGTGAAGTCATCAAAGGATAAGTGATTTGATCTTCTATATCCTGGGGAGATTGTCCATCCCATTTAGTAAATACTATTTGTTGGTTTTCTCCGATATCCGGTATAGCATCCACAGCTACCGGATTGCGCGGTAGCCAATCTACTTTCCAATCAAAAGGCGCACTAATTATACCCCAAAAGACGAAAACTAACAGGAGGAGAATAGTCACAAGTTTATTCTCGATAAGAAATTTTATTATTTTGTTTATCATTGAATCTAATTTTAATACCAAACCGCTATGCAATTTATATTACAAAAATCTGCGGTGGCTTGTTCCAAACCGCTATCAGGATACTGATTATAAAAAGTTTGTGTTTTACTTCTTTTGCTTTAAAAAATATTTCCATAGATAAGGTTATGCAAAGATTTTTTTCATTGAATAAACAAAAAATAATTCCTTTTTTATTTCACCATCTTGATAGCGGTTTGATAATAATATAATTGTTGAAAAGCACCAATACTTTTAACGGTACAAATAGTAAAAAACGCCTTAAGATAAAGCTAAAAAAATCAACTAAGGCGAAAACCACAGAGTTTTTAGCTTATCTAAAGCATTTTAAATTAAAATTAGATTCTATAATATGTAACTCTGGTATAGAGCCTGGAAGTCAATATCTGTTGGTGGTGGCCTATCGACATATATACATTGTAAGCTTCTGTGAAAACTCAAATTACATTCATGTATCAAATAAGTGTTTTCAACAACCGCAAAATCTATTGTTTTAGCAATTGCGGGTCTGTCAAAAGTGTATTTTACTTTGGACTTTATAACTTTTTTCTCATTGTGGCAACAGTTATCCTCACCACTATCATCACTATTACATTGCATATTGTCCTTTGAGTAGGACTTGTTGTGCATTTTGCAATTATCATTTTTGTGCATTGGGCAAACATCACCGCCCGTATGGCAAGACTCTGCTTCAGTATAAATCGCAAAGTTTTTAATTTTGTTTTGACAATAATGCAAATCAACAACTATCCCCGCAGATATAATCATTATCCACAAAGCAAAAAATAACGCTAAAGAGCGATGTATAATATGATTTTTTCTCATTGCCATGTAAACACTAAATGGAAAACAAGTGAAATTGTTTTAATTGTTATTTCAAATGAACACAAATTGTCGTGCAGGCGACAAATGAATCTTAAGTGCTAATGAGTTGTTTTGCTTACAATTTTTCAACTTCACCTGATCCGGTTAGGTCTTTTATTATTTCAGGCTTCCCCTTATAATAGACGTTACCTGAACCTGAGATTATCACATACAATTTTTTTAAAGCATTGACAGTACATTCCCCACTTCCGCTATTATTTACAGTAATATCATTTACATTAATGTCTTCGGTACTAATTGATCCACTGCCACTATTATACATTTGAATTTCATCTAAATCTGATAAAACTTTAATCTTACCCGAACCACTATTATAAATTTCAATAAAAGGGGGCAATGCACCTTGAATAATACAATCACCACTCCCATCATTTTGTATTTTCAGTTTATTAAGTTTTGCATTCAAACTAACGATACCGGCACCGGAATTTTCGATATCCAATTCACTATTTCCAATCAACTTAATAATAGCTTTTGTAGGTTCTATGTCAGTATTTCCCATAGCCTTTATATAGAGTATATTATTTTTTATATACACTTTAACAAATTCTTGAATATTTTTATCTGTAATTACCAATAATTTTTGACTGTCAGGAAAATTAGTGGACGATATTTTTACATTAAAAGGACCGTCAACTTTTATCTTTTCATAGTTTTTAAATATTCCACGATTTTCCGATACGATATTACCATCACCTTTAGTTGAATTGTTGCAAGCGTTTAAAATAAGTAGAGATACAAGAAATAAATATAGGTTTTTCATTACAATTTTTTCCCAATATTAATTAATAGGTATCATCTTTTATAATTTGTATTGTTAAAAATAATGAATTTGTCTTTTTATGACAAACTTATTTTTATATGAATATTCATTTTTATTTCAATTAATAACTAATATAAATAGTGTCTGTTCATAAAGTCAATACAATTGGTTTTTCCTACAGAATGCACAAATGAAATTTCACGACAAAAGAGCAGGTATTTACTTCAACTAAATAAATTGAATATAAAGTATTGTAATTTTGTATGAATTGATATTTATATGAAAAAAAATTTAGTATTTTTATGTCTAATGATATTGCTTCTGTCTTGTAAAAATGACAATAAAAAGATAGAGGTTGATTTTAAAGATGCGGTAGTGCCTGTTTCCGGACCTAATAAAAACAAAGACACCCCAATTTATATAGCAATAGCCTCAATGACTTCTCCAAGAGAAACTTTCACTTACTACAGTCAATTGATTAAGTATTTATCCGATAAATTAGGTAAGACTATTTTGATTAAACAAAAGAAAACATATGAAGAAGTTAATGAGCTATTAGAAAATGGTGAAGTTGATTTTGCTTTTATTTGTTCGGGTGCGTATGTAGGACTATCAAAGAGGAAAGATGTTAATCTGTTAGTTGCTCCAGTTATCAACAATAGAAAGTATTATCAAGCCTACATAATCGCAAGGAAAAACTCTTTAGTACAATCATTTAAAGATTTAAAAGATAAGAGTTTTGCCTTCACAGACCCATTATCACATACCGGATTTTTATATCCACGTAAACTTTTAAAAGAACTGGGTACAAACAAGGGGATGTTTTTTTCAAAGACTATTTACACATATGGTCATGACATATCTATACATATGGTAAATAGAGGAGTTATAGACGGTGCTTCTGTTCACGGATTAATATATGATTATATAGCAGAGACTCATCCGGAAAGCGTAAAAGACATAAAAATCATAAAAAAATCTGAATGGTTTGGAATGCCTCCGGTTGTCACACCTAAAAGTCTAGACGATAAAGATTTTAAAAAATACAAAAAGCTTTTTTTAAATATTCACAAAGATAGTGTAGGAATAAGCATATTAAACAAGTTGAAAATTGAAAAGTTTGTCGAAATGGATGACGCCATTTACGATAATGTAAGGAAAATAAAAAAGTATGTCGAGAACTAAAATAATAAATTTTCCGCTATTTTGGAAATTCTTTTCAATAGCAGTTATTATCGTACTCATTTTTGGTTCAATAAATATTTTTTTATTATGGAATTCTGTTTATCGTTCTTTTGAAAAAGAAATTGATAAAAGATGTATTATTTTATCTTCAATAGTTGCCGACAAAGTATTCAGTCCCGTGGTTTATGACAATGTTGTTAATATTTATTCGGTATTGGATGAGGCAAAAAAAAGTGATAAAAGTATTGCTTATATATTTTTATTGGATGGAAAAGGTAATATTATCGCTAAATCTACTGATTTTATCATACCTCAAACATTGGTAAATGCCAATAAAATTCAGCGAGGCAAGTACAATATTCAGGTTATTAAGACAAAAAACTTCAAATACAATACTATCAGGGATATTGCTTATCCAATATTGTATGGAGATGTTGGTAGTGTCCGGCTGGGTATAGTTGAAGAGGATATCCGCAAAGAGCTAAATGATTCTACAAAAGATCTCCTGATAATGATATTAATCTTTTTAATCATCGGTCTTATAGGAGCATTTTTCTTTTCTTATTTGATAACTTCTCCTATCAAAGCAATAAGTAAAAAAGCTCAAATAGTAAATCTTGACACTATTGAAAAAGAAGATTTTAATATAGAAAAACCCGGATATAAAAAATTATTTAATTTCTATTTTGAAGACGAATTAGATATTTTAGTTTCTAAATTCAATCTAATGATGAAAAGGTTAAAAAATAATGTTGTAAAAATGAAAAAAGCTAGGAATTCTTTTGTGCAAACAGAAAAGTTAGCTTCCATCGGAACATTAACTTCCGGTATCGGTCATGAAATTAACAACCCACTATCAGGAATTCAGAATGGAATTAATAGAATATTAAAGAACCCAAATAATACTGAACAAAACATCAAATATTTGAATCTAATAAAAGAAGCTACAAACAGAATTGAAAACGTGGTTCATCAATTGTTAAATTTTAGTAGAAAACAAGAGATTGTATTTGAAAAAGTTGATCCGGTTACAATAATAAATGATACTATTAATTTAGTTAAATACAAATTAGAAAAAAATAATATCAGTATAGAATCAAATATCTGCTGTTCACATTTTATAAACGGTAGTCCTAATCATATAGGTCAAGTGTTTTTAAATCTATTTTTAAATGCAATAGATGCTATTGAAGAAAGAGTTAAAATAGATCCTGAAATAATTGGTGAAATTCAATTAAATCTTGAATGCAAAGATAAAAAATCCGTAATTCATATTATAGACAATGGTGTTGGAATCAAACCAAAAACACAAAGCAAATTATTTGATCCGTTTTTTACAACAAAAGAAGTGGGTACAGGTACTGGATTAGGGCTATATGTATCATACGATATTATAAAGGAGCACGGTGGTATGATTTCATTTAAAAGCGAATATGGTAAAGGTGCAGAATTTATAATAGAATTACCTTTAATAGAAATTAATTATTAAAACCATATAGATTTGGATTATGAAAATATTTGTAGTTGATGATGAGAGGATAATTAGAGTTACTTTAGCAGATGATTTACGAGATGCCGGTCATCAAGTAATAGAGTTTGCCAACGCTAATGCAGCTATGATGCATTTAAAAGAGGTCGAACCTGATATTGTAATTACTGATTTAAAAATGCCGGGATTGAGTGGCATTGAATTTTTGGAAAAACTTAAAGAGCATAATCAAAATATTTATGTAATACTAATGACAGCATTTTCTACTGTTAGTACTGCGGTAGAAGCGATGAAATCGGGTGCTTATGACTATGTCAGAAAACCATTTGATAACAATAAATTATTGATCACCGTAAAAAGAATTGAAGAATTAATTAGGGTGAAAAACGAGAATATATTTCTCAGGTCAGAGATACAACCTAAGTTCAATTTTTCTTCGTTTGTTGGCAGTACCCCCAAGGTGAAAGAAATGTTTGAACATATTAAAATCGTTGCTGATAAGGATACTTCAGTATTGATTACAGGTGAGACTGGAACGGGAAAAGAATTATTGACAAAAATTATCCATTTCAATTCAAATAGGAGGAATAACCCTTTAATAAAGGTCAGTTGTGCAATTTTAAGCAGAGAAATATTTGAGAGTGAATTATTCGGACATGAAAAAGGAGCTTTTACAGGAGCAGAGAAAGCTCATAAGGGGAGGTTTGAGCATGCCAATAAAGGTACTATATACTTGGATGATATAGATGATGTGCCTTTGGATATGCAGGTTAAACTACTCAGAGTTTTAGAGGAAAGAGAAATAGAAAGAGTTGGTAGTGTTGAGCCTGTTAAAATTGATATTAGGGTAATTGCTTCCACCAAAAAGAATTTACTACAGTTGGTGGAACAAGGAAAATTTAGAGAGGATTTATATTATAGATTAAATGTCTTTCCTATCAATATACCGCCATTGAGGGAAAGGACAAGCGATATTATTGAGATGACTAAATATTTCGTTAAAGTATTTTCACCAAAAGAGGAAATTAATATTGACATAGCCGTCCTTGATATATTAACTCGATATCCTTTTCCGGGCAATGCAAGAGAGCTGAGAAATCTTTGTGAGAGGCTTGTTCTATTGAGCAAAGACTGTATTATTGGTACATCTATAATTCCTCCTGATATAAAATATCCACAGGAGAATATTTCATGTACCTCATTTGAGGATAAAACACTAAATGAAATAATGGTCGAAGTGGAGCACAATGCTATACTTAATGCCTTAGAAAAGTGCAATGGAAATAAGGCACAGGCTGCAAAATTGTTGGGCGTACCGGCATCAACATTAAAAACAAAAATATCCAAATTTTCATAAGCCTCTGAAACAAAAAAGCCTGCTTAATAAACAGGCTTTTTCTATTACTATAAAAAATTATTATCCACATTTAGAATGACCACATGCATTGCAGCTGAGGCATCCCTCTACGTATATCAATGAGCCGGATTCACCACAATTTTCACATATCTCTTTTTCCATTTTTGTACCATCCGGAATAAATTTTTTCAATGCTCTTGTAACACCTTTTTTCCAACTGTTAATAGACTCACTTTCTACGTTCAAACCATTAATAAGATCAACCACTTTGGTTATAGGCATACCGTGTCTCAATACTCCTGAAATCAATTTTGCATAATTCCAATACTCCTTATCAAATGATCTTGAAAGTCCTTCATGAGTTACCTTAAATCCATGCCTATCTATATACTGCAAATCATATCGGCTTCTGTTTTCATTATCCCGAATTTTTATAATCCAAACCTTTTTCATGATTTTTGGCAGCATAAAAGTATCTTCGGCTAAACCTGTAAATATTTCATAAGGCTTACCGTCTAATAAACCAACAACAGCAATCCATTTTTCTTTGTTGTTCATAAAACGAACAATCTCTGCATCTAATTTTCTTGGTCTTTTGGGTGAATGATTATCTTTAAATTTATCAGTATCATCTTCTTTTTTATCATTAGACACCAATACTCCGGATCTGGAACCATCTCTATAAATTGTCAATCCTTTACAGCCTTGTTCCCATGCTTCAATATAAAGCCTGTTTACTAAATCAACAGTTGCTGTATTCGGAAGATTTACCGTTACACTAATTGAATGATCAACAAATTTTTGAATTTTCCCTTGCATTTTTACTTTCTGCATCCAATCTACATCATTGGCTGTTGCTTTATTGTATGGAGATTTTGCTACTATTTTCTGCAATTCAGTATCGGATAAGCTTTTAACCTCATCTATATTGTATTTATTTGCTTCAAGCCACGTTAAAAATTTGTGATGAAAAACATTATACTCTTCCCAGTGATCTCCGTTTTCATCAACAAAAGTAGCTGATGAATTTTTGTCGTTTGGATTTACCTTTTTCCTTCTTTTGTATGAAACCATAAACACAGGTTCTATACCTGAAGTTGTTTGGGTCATAATACTTGTACTTCCTGTTGGGGCTACTGTCAAAAGAGCAATATTTCTCCTGCCTACTTTTGTCATCTTTTCATACCACTCAGGGTCAATTTTTTTTAACCTGTTAATAAAAGGATTTTTTTCTTCTCTTTTCGCATCATAAATAGGGAAAGATCCCCTTTCTTCCGCCATTTTAACTGACGAACGATAAGTATTAATGGCTAATGCAGAATGAACCTTTTCAGAAAAGCTAATTGCTTTATCAGAGCCATAGGTATATCCCAATGCAGCCAACATATCTCCTTCCGCAGTGATACCGACACCTGTTCTTCTTCCTGTAAGAGCCTTATTTTTTATTTTCAACCAAAGATCTCTTTCTGTTTGTTTTATTTCATCAGACTCAGGATCTTTTTCTATTTTATTCAATATTTTATCAATTTGTTCCAATTCCAAATCAATAATATCATCCATTAATCTTTGTGCCAATCTTGAATGCTCTTCAAATAAGCTAAAATCAAATTCGGATTTTGTGGTAAATGGGCTTTTTACATAGCTATAAAGATTGACTGCCAATAATCGACAACTATCATATGGATTTAACGGAATTTCACCGCAGGGATTGGTAGAAACAGTTTCAAAACCTAAATCTGCATAACAATCCGGGATTGATTCATTGATAATAGTGTCCCAAAACAAAATACCGGGCTCCGCAGACCTCCATGCATTTGTGATAATCTTATCCCATAGAGAACTTGCATTAATTGTTTTAGAAAATACCGGATCTTTACTGTGAATGGGATATTTATGTGTATAATTTTTCTTTGCAACAACAGATTTCATAAATTCATCATCTATCCTTACGGATATATTTGCACCTGTAATCTTACCCAAATCTAATTTTGCATCAATAAATTCTTCTGCATCCGGATGGTTAATTGAAACAGATAGCATAAGAGCTCCTCTTCTTCCATCTTGGGCAACTTCCCTTGTGCTATTGGAATACCTTTCCATAAAAGGAACAATTCCCGTAGAAGTTAATGCGCTATTTTTAACAGGAGAACCTTTGGGGCGTATATGTGACAAATCATGCCCTACACCGCCTCTTCGTTTCATCAGTTGAGCCTGTTCTTCGTCTAGTTTAATAATCCCACCGTATGAATCTGCACCATTACCTATAACAAAACAGTTGGATAATGATGAAATCTGGAAATTATTACCAATTCCGGACATTGGTCCACCTTGAGGAACAATATATTTGAATTTATCTAATAGACTAAATATTTCGTCTTCTTCTAATGGTTTTGGATATTTTTTTTCAATTCTTGCCAATTCTCCGGCCAGTCTTCTGTGCATATCAGCTGGAGTTGACTCATACAAATTACCATAGGAGTCTTTTAATGCGTATTTATTTAAAAAAACGCTTGCTGCCAATTCATCTCCATTGAAGTATTCTGTAGATGCTTTTAAGGCTTCTTGGTAGTCTATTTTCTGCAATTTCTCAATTGTTTCAGGCTCAATAATAGTTTTATCTATATTTTGTTCTTTCATTACGAAGTATCAGTTAGCAATGTTAAAAATTATGTCGGAATAGGGGGTAAAAATTAATTTAACGCTGTAAAATTATAAGATATATTTGAATTATTTTAATGTTTGACAATTTTTTTTTAAAAAAAATAATAATCTGACTGTTTACTTAAAATTTTATTTAACAATTAAAAACATTTTAACGTTTTTTTTAATATCAAAATTTAAAAAATTGTATTTCATAAAATATTGATAAGTCCTTTAAAAATATATTTGTTAAAAATGCAATTTGTCAAACACACAAAAAAAACATAAAGATTTTTAACGAGTTATATTATTTTCATTAAATTTGAAAAAAATTTCACAATACAAATAGCTAAAATTTGTTTTTTTTCGTTAGATATATCAAATTAGCTTTTATAAGGATTTTTTTTTATGTAGGTTTGCAAAAATTTAAAAATAACATATGAGAAATATAATTTTCGTTTTTATTGTTTTGATTTTAGGATATTCTTCAACAAATGCCCAAGAATTTCATTTTGGAATCAGAGGAGGAACAAATTTTGGAAAAATACTCGGACCTAGCGAAGAAGGTGTTGATGAGGGTCATTCTTTTGGAAATGGATTTCATTTTGGTATAGAGGCTTTATATTCGTTGAATGACTATTTTAGTGTAGGTTCTGAGATAAATTACAATCAAATAGGCTCCAAGTACCATTATAAAGGAAGATCCTATCACATATTTTTTAATGAGAGCAGAGTCTTCTTCAACGACGATGTAGAATACAATCTGAGTTTATCAAATTCATACATTAATATACCTCTGAATGTATTTATAAGGCCATTTAGAAAATTAGAATTTAAACTAGGTGGATATCTTGGTTTTTTGATAAACCCAACCGCATCAGGAAAAATGAGATTCGGCTCAAAATTTAATCAAGTATTGAGCTATAACTATTATACTGATACGAAACCTGAAGTTTATCGTTATACAGGAGGTACTTTGGTAATCAAAAATCCGGAAACTCCGGATGATCCTACAAAAAATTTATCTGCTCGCAAAGTAGCAAAAGCATACAATCAGTATCCTATTGAAGATTACAAAAATGAAAAATATTTTAATACTCTGGATCTTGGTTTAAATGTAGGATTGAATTATTATATCAATTCTAGTCTTTACCTTGGTTTGAATCTGCAATACGGTCTATACGATATCACCAATGATAAACTTGATAGGTCTTTAAAAGCAATTGGAGGGGATGGAGATACTAATTTCACCAATGCAGACTATCTCATTTACAGAAATGATAAAGACACTAATTTGAACTTTCAATTATCTTTAGGTTTTAGATTTTAATTTCAAATTTATGGTGTTTTCCGGCAGACACTATATAAATAAATAGTGTTTTTTTTTTGTAATGTGCTGTTAATTGTCTATCATTGTCTTTGATAACACTAAATTTAAAGAGTATATTATGAAAGAACAATTTGCTTTAATCGACTATTTTATATTTGGACTCTATGCTGTCATCATCTTAGGTGTAGGGCTATATATGTCTAGAACCAAAAAAGGAAAGGATAAAACTACCGAAGATTACTTTTTAGCTGGGAAAACCCTGCCTTGGTGGGCGATAGGAGCTTCTTTGATAGCAGCAAATATATCCGCAGAACAGTTTATCGGAATGTCAGGTTCAGGTTTTGCCGTAGGGCTAGCAATAGCTTCTTATGAATGGATGGCAGCATTGACTTTGATAATAGTCGGGAAATATTTTTTACCTGTTTTTATAAAACAAGGACTATATACAATTCCTGAATTTGTTGAAAAACGATTCAACACTTCATTAAAAACCATATTAGCTATATTCTGGATTGCTCTTTTTGTTTTTGTAAATTTGACATCGGTTATTTATCTTGGTGGTAAGGCTCTTGATACAGTATTGGGTGTAGGAGATGGCTCCAATATTATATTATATATGATTGGGCTAGCACTATTTGCAGCAGCATATTCTGTATGGGGTGGATTATCGGCAGTAGCCTGGACAGATGTAATTCAGGTAGTATTATTGATTATAGGTGGTTTGATCACTACATATATAGCATTGGATAATGTTACTGTACAAGGAGGAGTATTCAACGGTCTAACACACATTTATGATGTTGCAGGAGATAAGTTTCATATGATACTGAAAAAAGATAATCCTGAGTTTGCCAATCTACCTGGAATTGCTGTTTTAATCGGTGGTATGTGGGTCGCAAATTTGTATTATTGGGGATTTAATCAATATATCATTCAAAGGGCTCTTGCAGCAAAGTCTTTGCGTGAAGCTCAAAAAGGAATCGCATTTGCAGCATTTCTTAAAATTATAGTTCCACTAATCGTTGTAATCCCAGGAATTATAGCTGCAGTAATGTATAAAGAAAATATCGCTAATGCAGTTTCTGCTTTCTCTGTCGATAATAGCATTAATTATGATAAGGCTTACCCTTGGTTGATAAGTACATTTGTTCCGGTAGGATTCAAAGGATTGGTTGTTGCTGCTCTTTCTGCTGCGATTGTTTCCTCTTTGGCCTCAATGCTAAATTCTACCTCGACTATTTTTACAATGGATATTTATAAGGCTCATATCAATAAAGGCGCAAATGACAAAAAACTTGTAACTATAGGTAGGATTACTGTTTTAGTAGCACTAGTAGTAGCGACATCAATTGCAAAAACAATGGGATCCATCCCGCAGATGTTTCAATACATTCAAGAGTATACGGGGATTGTAAGCCCCGGGATATTAGCCGTATTTTTAATGGGACTATTCTGGAAAAAAACAAATGTCAAAGGAGCAATTGTAGGGGTTTTAGCATCAATTCCAATTGCTTTAGGGTTGAAATTTTTACCTATAGACATGCCTTTTATAGACCAAATGTTTTATACAATGCTAATGACAATAGTAATGATTGTGGGTGTATCTCTTAATACCGGTGATGGTGATGACGACCCCAAAGGTATACCATTATTAAAAGAAACTTTTGCAACAGGTAGGGTTTTTAATATAAGTGCTTATATAATACTTATAATACTAGTGGTGCTGTATAGTGTATTTTGGTAAAATTGATAGTTGCTAATACCAACTGTTAGATGGAAAAAATAAAAATTGCATTAATCGAACCTTTTAATACCGGGTCTCATAAAAGTTGGGCTTTAGGTTTAAAAAAGTATTCGACTCATCAAATTGATTTGTTTACTTTACCCGGTAGATTTTGGAAATGGAGAATGCATGGAGGTGCTATATCATTGGCAAATAAAATTCTTAAGTCAAAAAACAAATATGATATTTTTTTAGTCACTGATTTTATAGATCTTGGATTGTTCAAATCAATTGTTGTATCAGTATTTCCGGAGGCAAAATTCTATATTTATTTTCACGAAAATCAGCTGACTTACCCATGGTCTGTAGAAGACAAGGATATTGAATTAAACAGGGATAAAAACTATTCTTTTATCAATTATACCGGAGCATTAATAGCAGATAAAGTATTCTTTAACTCAGATTATCATAAAAAGAGTTTTTTAAAGAGTTTACCCTCTTTTTTAAAACAATTTCCCGATAAAAATAATTTAAAATCAATAGATGCAATTGAGAAAAAAAGTATTGTTCTTAATTTAGCAGTAGAACTTCCGATATTCAAAGACAAAATAGAAAAAATATCTAAATCTATACTATGGAATCACCGATGGGAATACGACAAAAACCCAAATGACTTCTTTTCTATTTTAAAAAGAATTAAGGATAAAGGTGTTGTATTTAAGTTGATTGTCTTGGGTGAAAAAACAAGAAAATTTCCTGAGATATTTAATCGGGCTAAAGTATATTTCAAAAAAGAAATAATTCACTTTGGTTATGTGCCTTCAAAGGATGAATACCTAAACTTGTTATTAAAATCTGAAATCTTACCGGTAACATCTAATCAGGAATTTTTTGGGGTTTCTACCATAGAAGCAATGCATTCAAATGTATACCCTTTGTTACCTAATAGACTTGCATTTCCGGAACATATTCCAAAAGACAAGCAGGATATTCATCTTTATGATACAAACGAAGAATTAGAAATAAAATTAACAAAGTTGTTGACAGGTAATTATAAGAAAGAACTTTATACTGATTGGGTAAGAAAATATTCATGGCAGAATAGTATAGACAAATACGATATGCTTCTGGTAAATAATTTGGATTGATACAAAGGTTAATTATCAGGATTAAGCAGATTGGTTATCGTGCTTTTATATATTTCAAATTGCCCGAGATTATGGTGAGTGCCTTGTTCAATAACAATATATTTTGTTTGACTTTTATTAGAGTTATCATATAATATCTTACTTGAATTTAGCGGGATAACCCGGTCTTCGGAACCGTGAAACATTATAGTCTTGCATTTAACTTTATCTATAAAACTGTTGGTATTAAACTTGTATTTGAGTAAAAAATCAAATGTTAATAGCGGATAGTGATAATCTACAACATTCATCAGATTACAAAATGGTGCTTCCAAAATCAAACTTTTTATGTCTCTGTTAGCAGCTACTTTTGCAGCAAATGTGCATCCCAAAGAACGACCGTAGGAAATGATATTATTGTAAGAATCTTCAAGATAATCATAACATACCAGTGCATCATCATACATCATCTGCTCATCAAATTTTCCGGTACTTTTACCATATCCACGATAATCAGGAATAAAAACATCATAGCCATATGTTGTAAAATCTTTTACAACTGTTCCCCATCTTTTCAAGCTTCCTTTATTACCGTGAAAATAAAGGATAACACCTTTAGGATTTTTTACTTTAAAAAGTAGTGAATTTATTATTTGATTGTCTTTGGTTTTTAGATTAATCTCTTCAAATTTTGAATTAAAAGTATATTTATAGCTATCTTCCAGTTTTTCACTTCTAAATATAAATTTATCTTGAAGAAAATATAGTAAAACTACTGATGTCAGATACAAAGCAATAATTACAGCAACTATTTTTAAAATCAAATTCATATTTTTATTTCTTTTTGCCTCTGATAAATGCGATGCTAGTTTTTTCCTTATCAATATCTTTTGATGGTTTTGAGTTTAATATTTCTTTTAGTGCTCTATGGTACCCTTCAAAATTGTGTATGTTTTTGTGACCTCCATCTATTATGGGATACAATCTTGTCAACTCGGGTTTTATTTTTGCTAATTTAAGACTATTTTTAAATAATACCACTTTATCATTAGTACCGTGAATTATTTTAATTGGACATTTCACATATTTTATCCATTTGTAGGTAGGCATAGCATATTTCACAACAAAAGAAAGAGGAGTAAAAGGCAGATACCTCTTCATGTTTTGAAGAATACTATAATAAGGACATACCAAAATCAGCATTCTCGGATTGTTTACAGAAGCCAACTTTGTGGCAAAACCTGTGCCTAGCGACCTTCCATAGACTATAATATATTTTTCCGGAACTCTTGTTTTAATTTCATCGTAAACTCGTTGTACATCTTTTTGCATTTCCTTTTGGGAGCGTTTTCCGGTACTCTTACCAAAGCCTCTGTAATCAATCATCAATACATCCCATCCGTGGTATGTGAAATCTACCGCAAATTTTCCCCAGCCTTTGATACTTTTGGTATTTCCTTTTAGGTAATAAATGACTCCTTTAGGATTTTTGCATTTAAAATGAAGCCCATTTATAACTACTCCGGGTTTCACCTCAAGATAATACTCTTCTACCTCTTGATTTTTGTACTGAAACTGAAAATCGTCCGGTAGTTTTTCAGGATGAAAAATCAATTTTTCCTGAAAAAAATATATCAATAATAAAATCACTATAACTATAATACTAATTACAATGATAATAGAAGTTAGATTAAAACCTAATGCTAGACTAACCAAAGAGTCCTCCTGTGATATCTCCTAGTTTGTTTTTCAAGATATTTTTTGCTATATCACCTACTCCCCCACCAATTCCAAGTTTATCCAAAACACCATTTTCTGTTACTTCTCCGTCATCACCTTTCAATGCCCCTGTAATATTTCCCATTATACTCTCTAATCCAGAACCAGCAACAATATTGGCTACGCTTGAAGGCAAGCCCAATTTTGATATAATACCTGAAAGAAACATATTCTTAATACTACCGAAAATAGGATTTTCAGTCATCCCGCCTCCACTATTAAACATATCCAAAATTCCACTAATATTACCACTTTTCACTTGCTCTAAAAGTCCTGATTGAATACTATCCTGTGCGATTGGCAAAATATCTTTAGCCTGATCGGTTGAGATACCTGCTTTTTCCGTTAAGGAATTAACCATATCTCCTCCAAAAGTTTCAAAAAGTTTATCTAACATATTCTATTTTTTAAATTTATTAATTATCTTAGCAACAATATGTCACCGGATCTTATTTCTCTTTTATCTGAATTATAATTTATTTTTATCATATAAACATAAACACCGGGATTAGCTCTTTTGCCCTTAAAAGTTCCATCCCAACCATCTGTGGAATTATTGAAATTTAAATTTTCACCATAAAAAACCTTTTCTCCCCACCTATTGAAGATGCGCATTGTATAGCTCAAGTCAAAGTTATTGCTTTTAGCATAAAAGTAGTCATTTTTACCATCACCATCGGGTGTAAAAACATTGGGGATGTCTATAAATATTTCTTTTTCTATCGCATTAAGAGATATTGTATCAGAGACCTCGCACCCCTCTTCATTTGTTATGGTGACAATATACTTTTGATCTGTTTCAGGAGTAGCAGTTGGATTCAGACAATCACTACAAGATAAATAATCTGTTGGTGACCAAACAATTGTTTTGGGTGTCATATCGGTTTCTACTTTGATGGAGTAAGCATTTTCTATACTTGTTATTTTGGTATTAATTTGATAATCCACAAAATTTTCAATTGTAAACGTATCGTTGATATTGCTTTCGCATCCATCAGCATCTATCAAAGAAAACAAATAATTGCCGGCATTTAAGTTTTTTATTTCATAAGGAAATTCTGTAATTGTAAATTCACCAATATCACTAATACTCAGCTTAATGGGTAGAGTTGCTCCCTCCATACCTTCAAGTACAAATTTTCCTACTCCAAAGCAATTTTCCATTTCGGCAGAAAAACTTGAACTAATGCTTTTCTCGTTTATTTTTACGGTGATAATGCTATCACAACCGTTTGAATTAGTCAAGATTTCTGTACCATTTGGATTTTCTACACTATAAATTCCACTTCCTACCTTAACTGTTTGCCCCGGACATAAAACATCCGAATAAGTTGAGTAAGTTACCTCTTTTACCATCACAGAAATAAGGGCTTTTGCTTCAGGACATGAAGCCGAACCATCGATTTTATATTCAAATCTGTAAGTTCCTGAACCGACATCTTTAAATGAAATATCTTTACCATCAGTTAATTGTGGATTAACTCCGGCATTATCAAGATCAGTCCATGAACCTCCGCCATCATGAGTTCCAAGAAAATCATTTAAATCTATGATAGAATTGTCATTACAAATCTCCGTATCATTATCTGTTCCTGCATTTAATTTTTCAACTATATTTATAGTCAAATATGCGATATCTTCACCACACAAATCCTGTCCACCTGTTGTTAAAGTAAATTGATAAGTACCTTTTGTCAATTTGCTCAAATCAATTTTTCCGGTATCACCGATTAAAGCACCTGTTTGAGCTATATCTTCAATTACATATTCTGTATTATCTTCAGGGTTTAGTTCCTTTATCACATCAACCAATTCTGTTCCTCCTTCGCAAAACGTAAGTTCTTTGTCATTTCCGGCAAAAATCTTTGCTTTTACTGTCACTGATACAATAGCAGAATCATCAGGACAGGAACTATTGGATTCGATTAGATATTTAAATCTATATGTGCCTATCGGTATTGAATTAAAACTAACACCGGATAAAATATTTAAATCTACATTTGCATTATCTAAATTTGACCAATCTCCTCCAAGGTCATGGTTACCAAGAAGATCTTCTAAATTGACTGTGTTATTTAAATCTCCATTACAAATTGTTATTTCGTTGTCTTCTCCTGCAACCGGGGCTGAAACAATAGAAACAGTCAAAAAAGCAACATCCTCCGGACAATTACCTTTGGGTGGTACTAAATATTTAAAAACATGCTTACCTAAACTATAATCCTTAAAACTTATAGCTTTTGAATTACTAACTACCGTATTAGTAGACGTTAACCACAGCCCCAAATCAGTAGAATAGCCATTTATATGATCAAAAAGATTAAATGTTTCAATTGAGCCTTCACAAACAGCAAAATCTGTTGCAATCCCTGCTTCGGGGGCAGCTAGAGTTTTTATTTTGGCAATAGCAGTATCTCCAATACATGTTCCATTTGCAGGTAAAACGTACAAAAAATTATAAGCTGTCAATTGATCTAGAGTGTAGTTATTAAAATTGGAAATAGTATCACCGTTTAAATCCAACCAAATACCTCCAATATTATAGTTTTTTAATGAATCAAAAAGGTTAATTGTAGTACCTTGACAAATAGAATATTCGTAATCATCACCGGCATAAGGCGATGAAACAATACTAATATATACATATGCTGTATCATTTCCACACATACCGGCAGTTTCGTATAGAAACGAATCAACACCTATCGGCTCAGCGGAAAAAACCATTGTATCCGGTCTTGATATATTTACCGAATCTCCTCCAATCTGAGTCCAAATACCTGTTGTATCATATTTTTGACCCAAATAATTATAAAGATTTAATGTGTCTAAACTACCTATACAGATACTTTTTGTCCCATCTTTTCCTGCATTTGGCGCAGCTAGTACGTAGATAGTTATTATAGCACTATCCTCCAAACAAGCTCCGTTATCAGGAATCAAGTATTTAAATTTAAAAGTATCGGTATCAACTCCAGTAAAATCAACATAATTGGGACTACTTAAATCAACATTTGAGGTATCAATATCAAACCAATCTCCATTGGAATCATGTACCCCAAGAGCTGCATCTAGGTTAACTAAGGTATTCTGTCCACTATTACAAACAAATATTTCATTATTATTTCCTGCATTGGGCTGACTAATAATTTCGATAATAATCTCAGCTTGTTCGGGATCACAAGGAGTATTTTCAATTGTATAATAATATTTATATACTCCTATGGGCTCTCCTGATAAATCCAAATCATCAGGATTGTTAATGACATTTCCAAATTCATCATACCAGGTTCCTCCTCCATCATGAGGATCGCTCAAATATCCATATAAATCTATTGTATTAGTGGGTGCTCCACAATAAGTATCTGTATTATCCTCACCCGGATTACCTTTTTCTGATATGTTAACGGTAAGAGTTGCTGATACAGGATCACACTTCCCATCTACATCTTGCGTGGTATATGAAAAATGATATGTTCCCGGACTTACATTGGCAAAAACAACACAATTTGTATAATCAAGATCCACTCCGGCATTGTCCAAATCCTGCCAGATATATCCCGATTCATAATCCGGTCCCATCTCAAAATCAAAATCAACACAAGGTTCACTATTGCAAATATTAATTTCAGCATCCTGTCCCGGATTAGGAATATCTATTACTATCAAATCAATGGGTATTGTATCAGATTCACACTTTTCACCCGAATCATCACTTAAGAATACATAAACTGTAGTAGTTGCAGTAGTAAATGATGTAGGGTCAGGAATTATATTAGTACAGTCGCTATCTTGATACCAATTGGCAGTTAAACCTGATTCATAATCTTTTAACACATCATCCAGTACAGTCAGATCAAAAGTTGCTTTGCCATCAAAATCATAATCGCATTCCTCAAGCGGTCCGGCAGAATGAATGTCAAGATCATCTTTAAAAATCAAGGTCATAAAATTAGGATTAATATCCTGTGCAGCACAGCCATTATCATCTACTAAAGAATTCAAGGTTATTGATCCGCTTCCTGTAAAGGGTATTCCGAGCATTGAGGTCGGTACATAAAACGTATTTGCTGCAGCATCCCAATAAGGAGCTATTGTTCCGGAATAACAAATAATAATTTCATCATTGGTATCATATGCAGGAATATTGAACGGTATATTAAATGAACCTATAGATAGAGTAAAAGAAGCATCATATGGTTCTGTACCCCCTGTTATTATTGTGTTAATTTGGTTGCAATCTTCTGGACAAAATATAGTTTCTCCATCAAGAGAAGCTTCGGGTGATTGGTTAATTATAAGTACATCACATTGTTGTGGCTTGCAGTCATTGGCTGAAGTTTCCAATAATATTGCACAGATAGTATATGTTCCGGGTGCAAGAGTACCTGAAGAAACATCGACTTCAGCGATTTGATTAGGGTCTATACCGGTCAGATCAGAATATGCTACATTGGCTAAACTAGTACCACCTATGTATGCATCAGCCGGAGGAGTACTACCATTAAAATAAACAAAATCGATACCAAAATCTTTATCTCCATTAGCTGTTTGTCCCATTTTTGACAAGCCACTAGCTCTTAAAGTATAATTATCATAATCACATACAGGAGAAGAAATAATCTCCATTTGATCAATACCGGGACATGGCGGGGTACAACTTAAACTAATATTATTACAATCTATTGTACCGTCTTTTATTGAATTAATCAGTAATTGGTTTGCCGCTGAATTAGCTTCTCCCGGAGTTTGTGTCGTTATCGTGTAGTTATTCCCATCAAACCAATCTCCACAATCCAAACCGATACTTTTATCGCTTACATCAACCGGATTAACATCTGCTTCAACATTTACATTTCCATATCTTAGTGCATGATAAAAATTTTCAGAAGCGTCTCTGGTCTGCAATATATCTCCTCCGTTTCTCATTCCAACATAAGGATAACTGCCACCCGCAGTACCGCAAGGAGTATATCCGGAATTAGAAGTGTTTGGTGATGTAGAGCAACCGTCTATATCGGATCCGGCTACTACATAAAGCCAAGGAGGATTATTGGCCGGAAGACCCGGATAAGGGTCAACTTCATTGTAGATAAGTATAATGGCTCCGGGATTAACGCTAGAAAAAGTATTATCAAGTTTTAAATGACCGGTCGCTGTACCTTGCCCTGCTTGAGCTGCATTATTGTCATCTACAATCCAACCGGAAAGATTGACAGGATCGGTAGGATTAGCTGGGTCACCTACGACAACAAGTTCAATATATTCTTTTGTAGAGCCGCTTTCATTATATATCTCATTTACAAAAACAGCACCCCCTGCCGGACATTGTCCATAAGACAAACCAAGTTTGAGTACAAAAAACAACAGAACAAGAACTACTCGATTAATCATCTTGATAAATTTGAGTATTATTAAAATAGTTAAAAGTACACCCTTTTGAATATTAATAAAGACAAACAGGGCAAACAAAATTATAAAATTATCGGGTAAAAAATAATTTTAAACAGGTATTTTTAATAATTTAACAAATACTTCATGTTATCACGGTAAAAAGCACACATATTTAATACAATATTCAGTAAAAAATGATTTTACAACCCTGCCTTTTTACTTATTTCCAACATTCTGTCAATACATTTCCTTCCTTTGTCAATAATCTTTTGCTCTAAAAGTACTTCAGGCAATTCATATTTTAAGGCTAAGTACAATTTTTCTATAGTGTTCATTTTCATAAATGGACATTCATTGCAAGAACATTGGGTAGTTGGTGGAGCAGATATAAGTGTTTTATCCGGAGAATCTTTTTGCATCTTATAAAGTATTCCAGGTTCAGTAGCAACAACAAATTTATTTTTATTAGTAGTTTTTACGTATTTTAATAATTGACTAGTTGATCCAACAAAATCAGCTATTTCCAATACATGAGGTTCACATTCGGGATGAGCAATGAAATCAGCATCCGGATGTTCTACCATGGTCGCCATTATTTTTTCCCAAGAAAACATCTCATGAACTTGACATACTCCATGCCACAATATCATATCTCTACCTGTTTCCTTCATCAAATAAGCTCCAAGGTTTCTATCAGGTGCAAAAATAATACCCTTATCTTTCGGGATGCTATTAATTACATGTACCGCATTTGAAGATGTACAGCAAATATCTGTCATAGTTTTTAATTCTGCACTACTGTTTACATAAGACACCACAACATGATTAGGGTGTTGAGCTTTAAATGCTTTGAATATATCAGCAGGGGCAGAGTTTGCCAATGAGCATCCTGCATTTAAATCGGGAAGTAAAACTTTTTTACCGGGATTAAGCATTTTAGCTGTTTCAGCCATAAAGTGTACTCCTGCAAACAATATCATATCAGCATCTGTCTCCGCTGCCTTTTGAGCCAATCCAAGACTATCTCCCACAAAATCGGATAAGTCTTGTATAATAGGAATTTGATAATAGTGCCCTAATATTATAGCATTTTTCTCTTTTTTTAATCGCTTTATTTCTTCAATTAAATTGATATTTTTATCAATTTCCAGATTCAGAAAACCATTATTTATCAAATTTTTCTTTGCTTTTTGTAGTGTTGAAGCCATTATTTATGTATTTTTCTTTGAAACGATATGGAAAGTTTTAAATTGTATGTTCAATATTTAATTATCCAACCATTCTTTAAAATTTTTTACTTTTTCTCTACTTACGATAATGTTTTCTATGGATATATTTTGTAGCTTAATACCTAATCTACTATTGGAATAAGTATAAATCTCCTCGATAGCATCTGCATTTATAATAAATTGTCTGCTTATTCTAAAAAACTGTCTAGAATTCACCATTCTTTCCAATTTATCCAAAGGATATTCTATTAGATATGCTCTATTTTCTGAAGTTTTGATATAACTTGCTTTGTCTTTGGAGTAAAAACACGATATGTCTTTTGTATTTACTAATTTGATTTTTCTCCCTACTTTGATCGTAAATCTTTCTTTGTATTTAGTGGGATTAAGCAATTGTGTAATTGTATTAATTTGCTTTAGGTAATCTTGGTTTTTTTCACCTATCTTTAAATTATTATATTTGTCTAGTGCTGATTTTACTTCAACATCATCTATTGGCTTCAATAAATAATCAATACTATTTACTTTAAATGCTTTTATTGCATATTGGTCATAGGCAGTAGTAAAGATAACAGGAAATTTTATACTCATGCTTTCAAATATTTCAAATGACAATCCATCGCCAAGTTTTATATCAAAAAAGCCTAAATCCGGTTCTTCGTTTGATATTAACCAATTAATAGCTTCTTCTACAGAGTGTAATAATGCAATTACATTTACATCTTGTTTTTCTAAGATTCTACTTAAATTCCTTGCTGCAGGTTTTTCGTCTTCTATGATTATCGCTTTCATATTTCTTTTCCTTTTTTTTCACCATACAGAATTTTTTACCTCTAATTCTATATGAACTTAAATGTACTATATGCTTTTTTATTTTTTCTCACCATATAGGGCATAGGATTTATTATCTCTTGTTCTAT
>JALSPK010000111.1 GCA_026986005.1 Saprospiraceae bacterium | reverse complement strand
TTCGAAGGTGGAGAACTTGAGTTTTGCCATCTACGTCATTTCGATGGATCGAAAGTGATTATCAAGCCAAAAGCTGGGACACTTGTAGCCTTCGCCTCCCATCCGATCTTCGCTCATGAAGTCAAACCAGTAAAAGGTGAGCGGTATGCACTTGTGAAATGGTGGGAGGGGTTTTAGGATGGATGAAAACTCCTAGCCATCTTCAGGGATTTATCCCTCTTTTATCCTGTTCTAGCATATTGTTTTGATTTTTTAAGAGGATTCATTTGGATTTTTAAGTCATCTTTCAAACTTTGTGGAAGTGGTAAGATTCTATATTTCTAGCTTTTACTATCCCAATTGTATATATTGTCGAATCCAAAGTCAATGTCTTTGATACGAAGCCTCAAAAGCTCGTTCATCCTAAGTCCACACCCGTTCATCGAAGAGAATATTAGTTTATAGACTCCATTCATATAAAATATGACTTGTTTGACCTCTTCTTTTGTAAAACTACAGGTAAATGATCTTTTCTTTTTGCTCTCAAAGCCTGAATATTCCATTTACTCGTGTCGATCACTAGTACCTCTTTACACAAAGAAAGTATGGCGTGAAAAGCTTGACTTTGTGTAATAGGCGAGACATTTTTGTTAACTGCTAAGTGAGTTAAAAACTCTTCTATCTCTTCTTTGCCCATGTGTTTTGGGTGCTTTTTATCATGAAATAAAATATACTCTCTGTTCCAATAGGCATAAGTCTTTTTGCTATAACCTTTAAATATAATTTTATCTTTCAATATATCTGATAATTTCTTTTTCTAAGCTATTTTTTACATTTTTAACGTGCTATTTTATCACAAAATTATATGATGATACTACTTAAACATGAATCTTGTTATAATATAATAATGCAAACATATTATAAAGTCTTTATTTTGACAAAATGCTTTGTTAGTAGTATGATGTTCTAAATGAATAAATAGTCATACTATTGCTAGAAAGGAAGAAATAAAGTTGGATGATAAAGAGTTGCAACAATACAAGGAAATAGAATACTATGCTAGTATTTTGCAAGCATGGCAGAATACAAGAATGGAGTTAGATAAAAATATTTTAACTCTATCGAGCGGTGCTATTGGATTATTAGTAACATTTATAAATACTTTTGGAGTTAAAACTCAATGTCAAATAATTTTATATATTATTTCAATAGGTGCATTTTTAATAGCAATAATCAGTTCACTGATAATATTTAACAATAATGCTAAATATTTAGAAAAAATTATTCAAGACCATTCATATACAAATGATCCGATATTAGATTTTTTAGATAAAATGTTAATTGCAACATTTATAATAGGAATTATAGGTACAATTCTACTATCCATAATTTCAATTTCAAATCAAAAAAAAGGAGGTCAAATGTCAGAAAAAACAAATATACAACAATCTAGTACAAAAACAGTACAAGTTGGAAATGAAAGCTTAAATTATATGAATAAATTAAGACCATTGAATGAAAGTTTTAATAATTTTGTCAATTTACAGCCAACAAATATACAAGTGAAAAGTTTAAATAATATGACAAATTTAAAGCCAAACTCTACAACAAGTCAAGCTAATACCCAAGATAAAAACTCAAGTAATAAATAAAATAAAACAAATCATTGGAGAGAAATATTTGACCCTACGGCTCAAATATTTCTCAACTCAACTGTTATGTGTAAAAAGGAGGAAGAAAATGCCAACTTTGAAACCAAGAATGATTTTCATAAGTCATGCATGGAAATATGATGAACACTATTGGAAACTGGTAGAATGGTTTGATAATGAACCAAATTTCTCTTGGAAAAATTGTAGTGTTCCAAGCCATGATGCATGTAATGAGACTACAAAAAAGGGATTGAAAGAATGCCTTACGAGGCAGATAAGCCCAGCTAATGTAGTCATCATTTTAGGAGGTATGTATGCTGCACATAGTGAATGGATTGATTATGAAATGGATGAGGCTGTAAGAATGGGTAAATCCATAATAGGTGTAAGGCCATGGGGGCAAGAACGGATGCCCCAAAAATTACAAAATATCGCTGATAAAATTGTAGGCTGGAATAGGTCAAGCATTATACAAGCGGTCAGGGATTTGACATGAATGAGGAGGAATATATCGAGCAAAGACTTAAGGACCAAATAAACTGGTATGACTCTAAAAGCCAGTTTAATCAAAAATGGTTTAAGAGACTTAGAATATTAGAGATAATAACTGCTGCGTTAATTCCTTTTCTAGCAGGAATAGGTCCAAATATTCCTTATTATCAACTGATAATTGGATTTCTTGGCGTTGTGATTGCTGTAAGCGCGGGCGTATCATCAATTTATAAATTTCATGAAAATTGGATTGAGTATAGAACTACTGCAGAGACTCTCAAGCATGAGCTTTATCTGTTTGAAACCAAATGTCAGCCATATAATGAAGATGACGCCTTCTGTAAACTTGTACAGAGAATTGAGAGTCTTATATCAAAAGAAAATACTCAGTGGTCAAGAAACCTAGAAAAAACAAAAAGCACATAACAAGGCGCTGCAGGTGACCGCCAATCCGCTGCGCTCCTTGGCGGCACCTGAGCTTGGTCGTTAGCCTGCTGGGTGAAGGAGAGCTTTAGTGAAGCCGTTCAAAGTGCAACTTGCTATTACCTTGGGCGCCCTTGTCGTCGCGGTGGTTCATCTCAAGTGGCCATCGTTAGCCATTGATGGAATTACCCTGACGCTTATTGTGATAGCCATTGTGCCTTGGTTAGCGCCCT
>JALSPK010000110.1 GCA_026986005.1 Saprospiraceae bacterium | reverse complement strand
ATATAGAGGATATCACTTTGAATGCTAATTTTGGCAATATATGTGGATATACGCACAATGATTTATTGACGGTATTTGAGGATCATTTGAAAGGAGCAGATATGGAAATGGTCAAATTGTGGTACAATGGATACAATTATTTTGGCGAAAAAGTATATAATCCGTTTGATATACTTCTGTTTATTTCAAACAATTTTATATTTAAAAACTATTGGTGGTCAACAGGTAATCCATCATTTTTAATAGAAATGTTAAAAACAGGAGAATATTTTATTCCGAATATTGAAAACTTTACTGCAACTGAAGAGATTTTGGATACCTTTGATGTAGGCAATATTTCATTAGTAGCATTGTTGTGGCAAACAGGATATTTGACGATAAAAGAAAGAATTGTTGATGATTTTGGTTTAAACTATAAACTGGGAATACCGAATAAAGAAATACAATTGTCTTTAAATAGCTTATTTATAACATATCTGACAGAGCAGAAGGAAGAGAAATTTAGTCAGCAAAGACGATTGCTACATATGTTGAAAAATACTGATTTAGGCGGATTCAAAGATGCATTATTTTCACTTTTTGCATCAATACCCTACAATAATTTTACAAATAATAAATTACCGGAATTTGAAGGTTATTATGCAAGTGTGATGTATGCATATTTGGCAAGTTTACCCGTAAATCTTATCCCCGAAGATGTATCCAATCACGGTCGCATTGATCTTACTTTGCAATATCGGGACAAGGTCTTTATCTTAGAATTCAAATTGTCTAATAAAGCTACCGGCAATGCCCTAAAACAAATCAAAGAAAAACACTATTACGAAAAGTACAGGGATTATGACAATATTTATCTCGTAGGTATTGAATTTAGCAAGGAGAAAAGGAATATTGTAGGGTATGAGTGGGAGAAGGTCTAAAGTTACAAAGTTCAAAACTATTATATGTAAAACCGTGCAACTTTTGGATCAGCTTTAGAATCAATCAAGTTTATACCCAATATAATTGAATGGCGTTATTTCTTTCATCCTTTCCTTTAAGTGTTTATCAATCTCTAGTGAATCTATAAATTCATGAATAACTGTTTTATCTATTGTTGACTTACCTCTTGTCAGTTTTTTCAATGTCTCATATGGTTTGGGGTAAGATATTTTTCTCAATATGTTTTGAATTGCTTCAGATACTACTGCCCAGTTGTTATCCAAATCAGAATACAATTTTGATTCATTTAATATCAATTTAGAGATACCTTTTTCCAAAGAAGTAAGCGCAATCAATAAATGGCTAAAAGGAATCCCCACATTTCTGATAACAGTACTATCTGTGAGATCTCGTTGCAATCTGGAAACCGGTAATTTCATTGATAAAAATCTAAATACAGCATTAGCCATACCCAAGTTCCCTTCAGCATTTTCAAAATCAATAGGATTAACTTTATGTGGCATTGCTGAAGATCCCACTTCATTTGCCAAAACTTTCTGTTTAAAATAATCCATAGAAATGTATTGCCATATATCTCTGGCAAAATCAATTAAGATAGTATCAATTCTAGAAAAACAATCAAAAATAGAAGCCAAACTATCATAGTGATCTATCTGCGTAGTGTACTTAGAACGTACCAATCCTAGATATTCAACGGCAAAATCATCAGCAAATTTTCGCCAGTCAATCTTGGGATACGAAACTAAATGAGCATTAAAATTACCGGTTGCCCCACCAAATTTTACTTTAATCTTAATAGATGACAATTCTTTAACCTGCTCCTCAAGTCTTTCAACAAAAACATACATTTCTTTACCCAAAGTTGTGGGTGAAGCAGGTTGTCCGTGTGTTCTTGCGAGCATTGGTATTTCTTTCCATTCTTTTGCCTTAGATTTCAAAATATCTAAAATATCGTTGAGTTTCGGTAAAATAACATCCTTAATGGCATCATTAATCATCAAAGGGAAGGCTGTGTTATTAATGTCCTGTGATGTTAGACCAAAATGAACAAATTCAATATGTTTAGACATTCCTAAACTTTTCATTTTATCCTTTATGTAATATTCTACTGCTTTAACATCATGGTTTGTAGTATGCTCAATTTCTTTTATTTTTTCTGCATTTGAGTTATTCAGCGAGCTATGTATATATTTCAAACTTTGAACATCTGATTCAGCCAGTTCTTTAAGCTCTTCCAATCCAATATTTTTAAGAGCTATTAGATATTGAATCTCGACAAACACTCTGTATTTTATTAGTGCAAACTCACTAAAATATTGACTTAAACTCAATGTTTTAGAAGCATATCTACCATCTATCGGTGTAATAGCATTTAGTGTTGACATATCTATATTTTAAAAACTTAATAAAGTCCCAAAGATAAGTATTTTTAATAAAGTTTATGCATTGATTTCAATTATATCATATATGTGTCAAAATGGTCAATTACCATATAAAGGTCAACTATGCTAAAATATAAATACTCCTATGAGTCAAGACAGGAGTATTTATATTCGGTTTAGATTTGGAATAAGTTGTGAATCAATCTATTTCACAAAACCATATCCTGCTCTTTTCCAACTTATAATGCCTCTTCCCAATTCATACCCTTCTTTATATTTCATTTTGTTAAATTTTCTTTTTGCTTGTCCTGTCCTGTTACCTGACCTGCAGTAATATACAAAAGGTTTATTCTTATATTTTTCCATTTTACCATAAAATGTTTTCTTGTAGAAATCAATATTGATAGCCCCTTTTATATGACCTGCAGCGAATTCTCTAGGAGTTCTAATATCAATAATATCGTAGTTGCCTGAATCTACTTTCTTTTTAAAATCACGGGCAGAAATAGTAGTAATACCAGATGCACTTTGAACCTGTGAGTACAAACTGTAATTAGATCCTACAAAGACAAGCAATAAAAAAACCAAATTTTTCATTTTTACTATATTTTTATTTAACAATGTTCACCTAACAACAAAACAAAATATTTGTTTAAAAATTCCAAATTAAACCCTATTAGGAAATTATTAACAATTGAATTTTATACCATAAATGAACTAGTCGTGCTTAGTCCTTACACTCCAAAATTACTTCAAAGCATCTTGAATGAAAATTACAGGTTTTATACTTTTCATCATAGCATCTCGATGAATCATTATTGCAATAGTCTTTAATAAAAAATACTTTTCAGTCATATAGTAATATCCATCATATTCACCTGCGCTTCCCCACGAATTTTTAACGATATAGTACATTTTACCTTTTTCATCTTTTGCTTTCCCTACGATATGCATCAAATGGTCATCTGTTGTTTTGTATGTCTCAAACTCTTTTTTGCGTTCTTTTGTTATTTCATGATAATTAAAATCTACAATACCTTCATTTTCTAGTTCTATCACACCTGAATTTCGGCCAAATCCGGGTTCACTAACATCGCCATCCCAACTTACAGTAAATCCATTTTTTAAGGCATAATCTGTTTGTTCTTTTAATTCATTAATTTTCACATTATAATATAATCCTGAAGAGTAGTTATCCGGAATTTCCAAAACAAAATATTTATAAAGAGCATGATGGCTAACTGAGGTCAATTCTATATAGTTCTTTGGATTGATTCCAATGGACTCTGCAAACTTTTTAGGAGTAATTGACTTTCCTTCGAATGTAAAACTATAAGGTTTTCTACCAAAATAAACATCCAATATCGCATTAAATCCCTCAAACCAATAGTCTGTATGTAGCTTTGATTTGACTGCTGACTTCAAGTATCCATTTAATACATCAAACAATTCAGTATGATTAAGTACTTCTTCATTTTTAGGTTTTCCTCTATAAGATTTTTCAGGAAGAAGACCTGCTTTATCAATAGCATTAATGAAATCGTGCGAAAGACCTCCTTGACTAAAATTTGCCTTTCCCTGTCTTAAGAAATAGTTTCTAGCTTTATCTTCGTATATATTTCTAACCATATACATTTCTGAGAGATCAAAGCTTTCATTTTTAATCCTCAATACCTCCGATTCAATAAATGATGCCGTTGCAAAAGACCAACAGGTTCCTGTTCTCTGTTGATTTTTAATGGAAGTATTATCAAGATTTATAACAGAAGTGAACTTTTTTTGCCCAAAGCTTATATTTGCTATTAAGATTAGTGTGATAATTTTCAATATTCTCATAATTAAGTTTTTTATTATTATTAATGTCTTCAAAAAGTGGCTCTCTCCTTTATATTCATACGTTTTATTTCGTATAAAACTATAGCAGTTGCAACAGCTGCATTAAGAGATTCTGTATTTTTATTATACCTCGGTATAGTTATCCTGTGATTAAGCTTTTTATCAATTGCATCTGAGATACCCTTGCTTTCATTTCCAACAACTATAACCATTGGATAGTTGTAAATAACAGCATTAATACTATCTCCTTGCAGTTTTGTTCCATAAAAAGTAAAATCATATCCTGACAAAATTTCTTGCATTTCATTAAATTCGTAATTAAAAATCGGCAATCTAAAAATACTCCCCATACTAGACTGTATAACTTTTGGATTGTAAATATCCACCGAGTTGATAGAAGTTACAAGGGCGTCCACATCAAACCAATCACAGGATCTTATTATCGTTCCCATATTTCCAGGATCAGTGATGTCGTCTAAGTAAACAATAGTTTTAGATTTTTTTAATAAATCTATGTTAATTTTTTGTTTTTTATTTAAGATTAACACAACTGAATTTGCTGATTTCAAATTACTAATTTGTTTTAGTTCTTTATCGGAAACTATCACTACCTCAGCTGTTGAATTTACAAACAACAATTGATTTTTATCAAAAAAATCAATGGTACAATAGATACTATCTACTCTATCCAAAACATTTTTTAATGCTTCTACACTATTTTTTTCACCTTCTACGATAAATTTATTGTACTTTTGTCGATACTTTTTTAGTCTTAAAGAACGTATTAGTTTTATATCGTTTTTTTTTAGCATGAAGTTTTTATTATTTTAATAGATGGCAACAAAATATTCAAATAATTTCAATACAGCAGTAGCACTCATTGTAGTGATTCTATTATCTTCGTGCCAAGCTACAAGTTTTTTGCAAAAAGACGAGACTTTTCTACGCAAAAATAAAATAATATTTCAATCCGACGAAAAAATAGAGGGTAAGATTTTTATTGAGCAGGAACTTTCTACTTTATATAATCAAAAACCAAATGAGTCGTTAATCTGGGTACCAAAACAATGGTTTTATTATACCACTAAGGACAAAAAGGGTAAGGTCAATAATTGGATTAAAAATGCATTTGCTGAACCTCCTTCTATTTTTGATTCTTTAAAAACTCTTAATACTACTAAAAAATTTGTTGAATATCTGAAAAACAACAAGGGGTTTTACAATGCGCGCGTAGATTTCAAAACATATCATACCAAATACCTTACGGACGTAGATTATTATATTTATCCAGGTAAAAGATATCATATAAATAGTGTAAAATACGAATGTGAAGATTCAATTATTTGCAAAATCATTGATAGTCTGAAAGAAGACTCTAATTTAAAACAGGGAAATCCAATAAATTCGCAGGATTACAATCTTGAACGGTTTCGAATCACTAATGCACTTCAAAACAGGGGATATGCAATGTTTAACCAGAACTATATTGAACTGTTTGGAGATTCCTCCAATTACAAAGTAGATTTAAAATTATTAATTCACAATCCCGATGGTTACAAATATCACAAAAAATACCATATTGGTAAAGTACATATTTATACTGATTACTACCCGGGACAAAATGAGAAGACTCTTGATACTACTGTAGTCAATGGTATTATTTTTTATAAAGAATTAAATAAATATTTAGTCAACCCATCAATATTGAGTGACATAATCACAGTAAAACCCGGACAACTTTACAAAAAAAATAAAAATAGAAAAATCTACGACAAACTTTCTGATTTCAGAATATATAGATTTGTTTCAATTCAAACTTCGAGAGATACAACAAAACAAAATATTATTGACTATTTCATTTATCTAAATACTCATAATAAAAGGAATTACAGAGAAGGTAATATTGTCCTTAATTATGCGACACTTAGTGAGCAACGAAAGTTCATTGAACTAGAAGGAAGCGGAGTAATCCTTAATCGAAACATATCATCTAGAGGAGACAATTTATCACTATCAGGATCAGGTGATGTAAGAATTAACCTAAGGAATGAGGGTAAAAGTGAATATAATTTATTGGGGAAGCTTGACTATATAAATCCAATTTCACCAAAGACTATAGAATTTTCTCCTTTGTATTTGTACTACCGCATTTTTAAGAGAAAAAGTTATTTAGAACTGAAGAATCATTCATCGACTAAATCTTCTTTATCTTATCAATATCAGATTGCTGACAGCAGCTATCTTTTTTCTTCTTTAAATTTCACTTATGGATATAATTATAATCCACACCCTAATTTAAAAATAATCTCAACTCAAATCGGTTTTAATTATTATGCGCCTGAAATAATCAATAATGATTTATTTGGTACTTTTCAAAAGAAAAGTATGGATAAGGTATTTATAACCGGCTTATTTTTAAAAAACTTTACTATAAATTACTTCTCCAATAAAAAAAGAAGATTACTTAACTATAAATTATTTTTTACTTTTGAAACTTCCGGTTTAGAGATATATATGGGTAACAAGCTGTATAATGCTTTGTCGAAAAATGCTAAAATTTGGAGATTTAGCAACGATATTAATTATTCAAAATTCATAAAAGCCAGTATAGACTTTAGACCTCAATTGGATTTAAGTACAACATCTTCTCTAGTCAGTAGAGTATTAGTAGGTATAGGTATACCTTATGGGGACAGTGATATTCTACCCTACACCAAACAATATGATGTTGGAGGGCCTAACAGTATGAGAGCATGGGCAGCTAGAGGGCTTGGTCCCGGGAGTTATAAGCATATCCCAAATAGAATTAGTGAATTACCGTATCAGAAAGGAGATATGAGGATAGAGACAAACTTGGAGTATAGATTTAAAGTCTCATACTTAGTCAAATCTGCATTATTTATTGATGCCGGTAATATTTGGACATTGAAATACGACAAAGAAAGAGAAGGAAGTCTATTTACAAAGAATTTCATGAAACAAGTAGCTGTAGATTTTGGCTTGAGTTTACAATTGGATTTAATTGTTTTATTAAGAGTAGATTTAGCATACAAACTTAGAAACCCCTACCCTGATACTGACAATCATTATTGGGGATTTGATCTATACAGCCCTACATTTGTATTTGCAATTAATCATCCTTTTTAATAGGCTACAAACTTTAGAGCGCTCCATTTACCTTTATCAGCAACTTTCATCAACTTCATACTATTATTTTCATATAGACTTATGATATTTTCTTTATCTTCCTCCAATATCCCAGACAACACTAAAAAACCACCTTTTTTTAACGCAAGACTGAGCCTTACCGCTTCTTCTTCCAATACATTGCGATTTATATTGGCAAGTACTATATCGTAGTAAAACCTATCTACTTCAGCCTTGTCACCATGCTTTGCAATTATATTTGTGCAATTATTTTTTTTCGCATTTTTCATTATATTGTCAACGGCTATTGGGTCAATATCAATAGCCAAAACACTTTCTGCTCCCATTTTATCAGCAAGAATTGACAAAATACCGGTTCCTGCCCCATAATCCAAAAGCAATTTCTGCTCCATTACGATATTTGACATCATATCTATCATCAGGTAGGTAGTCTCATGATGACCGGTTCCAAATGTCATCTCTGGTGTAATATCAATTATGTATTCAAAACCGGAAGTATCTAACTCTTTATGAAAATCCGCTTTTATAAGACAAAATGATTTGATAGAGACCGGATCGAAATTACTTTCCCATTCCTTATTCCAATTTTTATTTTCAATCTCTTCAATTTCATATGCCATTTTGTATTTCTCACAAATTCCTTTTAAAAGCAATTCCAGATTATTATCTACTTTTTCTTTTGGTAAATACCCGATTACTCTATCATCTTTCTCTTCAAAAGAGTCAAAGGGCAATTGAGATAAAAATGCAACCATCATATCGTTATCCCAATCGCTTTTGAAACTGTATTTTTTGTAATTATTTCGTAGATTCATATTTCTTTTTATACGATTTTAATGTATTTATTATTAATGCAGTAACAGTCATCAATCCTACTCCTCCCGGCACTGGCGTGATATAACTGCATTTTGAAGCTACATTTTCAAAATCCACATCACCTACAAGCGCATAACCACTTTTTTTAGTCTGATCTTCGACTCTGTTGATACCGACATCTATTACTACCGCCCCTGCTTTCACCATATGTTCTTTGACAAACTTTGGTTGACCAATTGCAGCAATTATTATATCTGCACTTTTCAATTTCTCTTCAATATTATCTGTTCGACTATGAACAATGGTAACAGTAGAATCACCCGGATATCCTTTTTGCGACAAACAAATACTAATAGGTTTGCCAACTATATTGCTTCTACCAACTACCACTACATCTTTACCGGATGTCTGTATATCGTAACTCTTTATAATTTCAAGAATCCCAAGGGGAGTTGCAGGAACAAAGGTGTCTAGTCCCAAAATCAATTTCCCCATATTAACCGGATGAAACCCATCCACATCTTTTTCGGGTGAAATAGCTTCCAGTATTTTATTCACATCCAAATGTTTAGGCAAAGGTAACTGAACGATATAGCCATCTACATCATCGTTATTATTCAAATTCTCAACTATTTCCAACAATTCTCCTTGAGATACTGACTTATCAATAGACATATTTGTTGACTTAAAACCAACTTGTTCACAAGACTTCATCTTACTCTTTACGTAAAACTTACTTGCAGGGTCATCACCAACCAAAACAGCGACTAAATGCGGTGCTCTAAATCCTTTGGCTATGTATTTATCCACTTCCGATTTTATCCCTTCTTTAATGGCTTTTGAAACTTTTCGCCCATCTAATAATTCCATACCTAAATATATTATTTGATTTTTTTTGTAATGAACATAACTAATGCTATACCAATAGTAAAAGAAAATAACAAAAGGATAAAAAATACATATTTATGGTCAGAAAAAGGTAATTTGACATTCATGCCATAAAAACTGGCAACCAACATAGGTACTTCCAAGATAATCGTAATATATGTCAATCTACGGATAAACATATTAAAATTATTGGAAATTATAGTTGAATAAGTATCCATAATCCCTCCCAAGATATTGGTATGTACATTAGCCATATCCAGAGCTTGACTATAATCAATTATAGTATCTTCAAAGTAATCCAGCAAATATTCATCATCCTTTATTCTTAGAAAATCCATACGTTTCATTTTCATCAAAAGTAATTCATCAGCTTTCAATGAATTTAAAAAATACACCAAACTCTTTTCAATTTTCAGTAATTCCTTTAACTCTCTATTTCTACTTGAATTGTATAATTCTTTTTCCAAGTGATTCCTTTTCAGATTCAGCCTTTTCAAATATTCGATATACCAAAGAACTGTTTGCTCTAATATTTTGAGAACAAAGTGTGAAAAATTTGAAGGATGAATATTTCTAACTCTATCCTCAAGAAATTTCTTAATTACATTATTCTCTTTCGATGATATCGTTATCACATTATATGGCGTAAGAACAATACCCAAAGGGATAGTTCTATAAAAAGAATGATCTTCATTTTCGTCTTGATCTTCTTCTCTAAAAGGAATATTTATTACAATCAACCTTATATCATCCTCCCATTCATATCTAGCTCTTTCTTCAATATCTAATGAATCTGTTAAAAAATCAAGGGGAATATTAAATTTTAATGATAATTCCTTCAATTCTTCTTGATCATGAGGTGGAAATATATTGATCCAAACCCCCTCCTCCCAAGCAGGCAAGAAAGCCAATTTTCCTTCTTTTTTTGATATATATTGAATCATAGTACTACATCTATTATGAAAAATCACCAAAAACTATCAAACAGCACATTCATTGTCTGTCCATAAAGTCATCAAATTTAAAAATAATCTTTATTTTTCAAAAATCAAGCACTTCATAGACAAACAATATTTATCATGTCCATTATCAAACCTTTGCAATATCACCTTGCAAAGCTAATATTATTTGTAGGATTAGACAACCAAATATGCAAATATAATACAAAATTTCAGCATATCTCAAAATACTCCTCCGGTAATACATATATTTTTCTTCATATCCTTATACTTTATTCCTTTAACTTTTGTTATATTTGTTCTTTAATCCTAATCCAATACCACTTCATTATGCAAAATAGATACTTGTTATTTATATTTATATTTTTTTCAGTTAATATTTCCTTTGCTCAGACCAAGGCGCTTTATGTCAATGACCTTAAGCATATTATAGGGGATTATTATAAGGAAAATAAGCTATTACAATTTGCCAAAGATAGTGGATATAACTACCTTGCATGCTATAATATAAATTATATACATAAGCATATTTTTGATATTACCGACCCCACAACTGCAAAACCGCTTCACGATTTTATCGTAAAAGCAAAAAGGGATTACGGGATTGAAAAAGTAGGCGCTATCGGTGAGACTTATGCTCCCTTTGAGACATTTCAAGACTATAATCTTGATAATATCAATGAACCGGATGCCAGATTTGATATTTTTAATATGGAATTTGAGTTCTGGAATCAAAATACTATTGACGCTTATTATTGTAATGACTACTTGATACCAAACGGATTTTCATGCGATACGTCAGGTGCTTTTGCCTTTATTTTGCCTGAATTGTGCAAATTGGATTCCTTATGTGATCAATACTCATGGCTCAATTCCGAAATCTATATCGGAAATCCTACAGATATGCAATGTGCAAAACTTGCCAAATGCGTGGATAGGGTACTTGTCCATTATTACCGCACTTCAGATACATATAACAACGGTAATTCTATTTACAATTACAAAAAACAAAGACTTCCGGCTCTTACGGATTCCGTAAGCTTTATCCATGTGATGCCGATATTTAGCGGCGAAGACAATTTTATGGGACCCTGGCTTGAGACTCATCCCGAAAGTCAGGCATACCACACCTGGCTATATGGAA
>JALSPK010000109.1 GCA_026986005.1 Saprospiraceae bacterium | reverse complement strand
AAAAAGTACTGGATAAACATACAGGGGATAGTACTGTAAATGTTGGTGATTTGAAAAATGGTTATTATACAGTAAAAGTTAGAATTGATAATAAGTTACTTACTGAAAAGATTTTGATATTGAAACCGCAATAGGATTATAAGAGTGTATATTAATTAGCTTATGTTAACGTTTAGCATATCATGTACATATTTTTTTTTGAAAAGACACATAAAATTATCTTTGTGGTAAGAAAGTAATTACCCAAAGCAACATATTTGATAACAATAATTTTTTAAATCATGTTAAAATTTAAAACAATATTTACGCTTGTATTAATTTCTTTTATTAATATCGTTCATTCACAAGAAACAAAGCCGACATTAAAAGATTTTTTATTAAGCGCATACAATCCTCCATATGCTTGGAGACCTGCTCCTTACGAAGATTCCGTTTTTATTGATTACAAAAATGCTAATTTCAACAATTTTCTTTGGGTGAGAGATGATGATGAACTTGTACAAAAGGTTCGCAAATACGGTTTTAACTATTATTTAAGCATAGATCAATCAATTGGAGGCGAAGATGATGACATCGAATATTTATTGAGAGGGAGTAACGATGAAGCACCTCCTGAAATCACAGAAGAACTACTGCAACAACTGGATGAAGCTATTGATAAATACAAATCTGATCCCAATTTGACCGGTTACTACATATGTGATGAACCCTATGCCAATGCCTTTGACAATAT
Organism: Saprospiraceae bacterium; assembly: GCA_026986005.1. GTDB lineage: Bacteria > Bacteroidota > Bacteroidia > Chitinophagales > Saprospiraceae > JADJGA01. Next base: position 10,434 of record JALSPK010000109.1, on the reverse strand, counting down.
AGCAAAAGTCGTAGCGAGAATAAAAGAAAAAGATCCTTCTCGTCTTTGTTTTGTAAATCTTTGGCCATATTTTGAAAACGAAGAAGGTGATAACACCCCTGAAGAAGGTGATGACAATTATCTTGAAAGTTTTATACAAAAAACCAATATACAATTATTGAGTTACGATAGGTACAACTTTTATAATCAGTCAGATGATAATGAAGAATACTTCAAACAAATAGCACGTATAAGAGAAAAAGCAATAAAATACAATATCCCTTTTTGCAATATTGTTCAGGCAGTTGGAACCAACGGCACAAGTGTTTCTTGGGATTCACCGGGTGATGGGGAGCATTTGGATTGGCGAACACCAAACGAAGCGGAACATCGTTGGTTGGTGTATTCTTCATTAGTTTACGGAGTACATGGCATAGTTTGGTTTCACTGGGATTGCTGTGATTGGGGAGTAATAGAAAACCCGGATAGAGATATTATTTACCCTTCCCTGCAAAGTATTAATGGCGAAATAGATTCATTGAAAGATATAATGTTTCACTTGACTACTACCAATGTTTATCATACCATTGACGACCCTACCGGTGAAACGAATGATACTATCAATATATATTTAAAACAATCAGATAGTACGGATTTGGTTGTAGGAGCATTTAAAGACGAATACGATAAAGAAAATTACTTTATGTTAATGAATAAAAATTATGAAGATTCAATACTAACAGACATGCATATTAATCATATTTTGGATAGTTTGCTATATTTTGATGTCACTATCAACAAATGGCAGGATGTGCCTTTTGAAAACGATACAGCAGGAGCGAATTTTATTGTACATCTTCGAAAAGGAGGTGGTAAGCTATTTAAATTTACAGAAAAGAAAGCCACAAAAATAGTAAATGTTAATTTTGCTACCGCAGATTTAAAACTCAATAACTCTCCCAATCCATTTGGGGCAAGTACAATTATAAAATATTCAGTGCCCGCTTCAAACACTGGAAATACTGTTTATTACAATGTGAAATTGAATGTTTTTGATATTAACGGAAATAAAATAAAGACAATAGTAGATAAAAAGCAAATAACCGGAGATTATCAAATAAAATATTCCGGTGATAAATTACCAAAGGGAGTGTATTTTTTAGAATTTAAAATACACGACAAGGCAGTTACAAAAAGAATGATATTGTATTGAAATAGGTAAATGTATTTAAGAATAAAGGGGAGTACTTTGTCTTTACCCAGTATAACCCAAAAGAAACAATGTTAATTGCAACATATATTATTATTAACAATATTATTATAAGTAAAAAAGAGAACAAATTTAGTGGGTTTCCCATTAAAAATACTATTTTAGCACAAAATTAGATACCAAATGCTAAAATTAATATTGTGAAAATAGCTTTGTCCATACCTTGTTTTATCGAAGAATTTTACCCTGAAGTAGCGGATTCTGCGATTAAATTGATGAGAAAACTTGGAATTGAATTTGAGATTCCCAAGGGTCAAACCTGTTGTGGACAGCCTTTGGCAAATTCAGGCTATGAACACAAAGCAATTGGAGCATATCATCATTATGTTAAGACATTTGGAGATTATGAACAAACACTTATGATCTCAGGTAGTTGCTCTTATCATATCAAAGAGCATTACGATGTGATTGAACAAACCGGAAAAGTAATAAGATTGCGTAAAAACATAAGGGATTTGACTGAGTATATCATGTCTGTTTATATCGGGAAATTGCCTAAAGTCCATTTCCCTCATAAAGTGGCATTGCATACCGGTTGTCATTCTTTGAGAGGTATGCGATTTGGTGTATCTTCAGAATTGGGAATACCAACCAAATCTTTTTTAACATCTTTGGTGGAACATATAGAAGATATTGAGATAATAACACTGGACAGACCTGATGAATGCTGTGGTTTTGGTGGTACTTTTTCGGTTTATTACGACGAGATATCAGTTAGAATGGGGTCTGACAAACTGGATGACGCCGTGAGTAAAGGGGTTGAAGTTTTAGTCAGCAATGATATGTCATGCTTAATGCATCTGGATGGAATTATTAAAAAACGAAATTTACCTTTGAAAGTAAGACATATTATGCAAGTATTAAACGGTGACAAACTTTAAACTATGGAAGTAGATTTTAAAAATAAATCAAGAGATTTTGTATCTGATGTCCAAAGGAGCAAATGGCACGATACAGCACTATGGTTTGTTAGAAGTAAGCGGGACGTTGCTGTGATGAATGTTGACAATTGGGAGGAATTACGCAATCAAGCAAGCAACATAAAAGAACATTGTATATCAAACCTTGATAAATATCTCATAGAATTTGAGGCAAATGCAAAAAAAAATGGTGTCTATATACATTGGGCTATAGACGGAGATGAACATAACGAAATAGTGGGTAAAATACTGAAAAGCCATAATATTAAGAAATTAGTCAAAAGCAAATCAATGCTTACTGAGGAGTGTGAACTTAACCCTTATCTTGAAAAACAAGGGATTGAAGTTATTGATACAGATTTGGGAGAGAGGATAATCCAGATGAGAAATGAAACGCCAAGCCATATTGTTCTTCCTGCCATTCACATCAAAAAGGAAGAGGTTTCGGAACTCTTTGCTGAAAAATGGAATACTGAAAAAGGTAATAATGACCCCGAATATCTGACCTATCAGGCGAGAATGTCTCTGAGAAAAGATTTTTTGTCTGCTGATGCGGCTCTCACAGGAGTAAATTTTGCTATTGCCGAAACAGGAGAAGTGGTTGTTTGTACCAATGAAGGCAATGCTGATTTGGGGGTCAATATCACCAATCTACAGATACATAGTATGGGTTTGGAGAAAGTAATTCCAAAAAGAAAACATCTCGGTGTATTTACCCGTATGTTAGCAAGAAGTGCCACCGGACAAGCTATTACAGTTTATACTTCTCATTTCAAAAAACCAAAACTACAAGGAGAAATGCATGTTATAATAGTAGACAACGGAAGGTCAGAAAGGCTTAAAAAAGACTATTTTTGGACATCTCTAAAATGTATCAGATGTGGCGCTTGTATGAATACATGCCCCATCTACCGAAGATCTGGAGGACATAGTTATGGATACACAATACCGGGACCTATCGGGGCAATTTTAACTCCCAATATTGATTTGAAAAAATATAGCGATTTACCTTTTGCCTCTACTCTTTGTGGCTCGTGTAGCGATGTTTGTCCTGTAAAAATAGATATTCACAATCAATTGTACAAATGGAGGCAAGAAATAGGCAAAAACAATGTCCTACCAAAAACTAAATCCGTTGCAATGGGAATTGCGGGAAAGATCTTGGAAAAGCCGAAATTATTCAAATTTGTATTTAAAATAGGGCGAATAACGTTAAAAATACTTCCGGATTTTATTATTTACAACAAATGGAACAACTGGGGAAAAGCTAGGACAATGCCTGAGATAAAAAAGAGAAAAAATGACAAGCAAAGAAAAAATATTGGAAAATATTAAATTGAGTACCGTCAATAAAAATGTGATACTTGATGATGTTGAGTATTTATATGATAAAAAAGACCTATCTGTCAAATTCAAAAATGCATTAAAAAGTGTATCTGCAGAATTTCTGATTTTTTCAAACTATGATGAAACTGTAGAGATTATAAATTCATATTTTCCAAATCAAAAACGATGTATCAATACTATAAAAGAAATTAACATATCAGGATTGGATTTATCAAAAATCAACAACCCAACAGATTTTCACCCCTTGGATTTATCAATTATTAAAGGTGATTTTGCCGTTGCTGAAAATGGCGCCATATGGATTAACACGGGAGATTTACCGGATAGGACTATTCCTTTTCTTTGCGAAAACCTAATTATTATCATTGATGGGCACAACATAGTAGGTGATATGCACGAGGCTTATCATAAAACAGATGGAATTGATTATAGTTACGGCACGTTTATCACCGGCCCATCCAAGACAGCTGATATAGAACAGACACTAGTAGTAGGAGCTCAAGGCCCGAGAAAGATGTTGGTATTAATCTCCGAAAATTCATTTTACAAAAATACAAATACTAAACAGATACCCTGATTCCAAACAACGATATCCGGAGCTAATCAAAGAAATCTTCCGGTCCTTCTTTTGGATTTGGTCCGTATTCATTGTCCCCGGGTTGACTATCTGTTGCGAGCAATACCAACAACCATATAGATCCAATTAAAGGAATTAGGGAAATAAAAATCCACCAGCCGCTTTTTCCTATATCGTGCAATCTTCGAACTTCAACTGCTAATCCTGGAATAAAAACCGCTAAAGCATAAATGGGGGATATCATTTTAAACCCAATTCCAACATAAATAAGAGTAATGTCAAGAAGTGCCGTAATCAAAAGAAAAATAAAATTGAATAATACGAACATCCAAAATTCTTTACGCCTGGCTCTGCCTGAAAAATCCGCATAATGCTGTTTTAATACTTTTAAATACCATTTCATAATAAATATTTTGGTTAATGAATAAAAAAATAAGCTTTAAAATTATTCGATAGACGACATTTCGTTATCATAATAATAATAGTAGTAATAATCTTTAATTATTGTTTTAACAAATTCTATATCGTCCAATTCCGATTCGATGTTTAATTTTTCTTTTACTTTATCACTCAGTTTACTCATCAGATTCCAATCTCTATTTCTTCTAGCTTTTATATATAATTCTTTTATTTTGGTCATATCCTCATCGGAAAATAGTGTTACATGAGGAAAAGTAGGAATATAATCTTCATCAATGTTGATGAAAATATTTTTACTTTTATAGGGTTTTTTAAGCGTTATCACAGTGGTGTCGGCAACAATATCCCCCAACCGTTGACCTTTTCCGTTCAATAAAAAGGTGATGATAGCAATAATACCCAAAGCCAATTGTACTTCTATCAATCTAAACAACCACCTTAAAAAGTACTCAATAAAACCTGGCGGCGAACCATCAGTCTTGACAACTTGGATTTTCACTATCTTTTTACCGGGAGTTTGTCCGTTCATGAAATATTCAAACAACAAATTATAAAAAATAATAGGTATAAAAGCAACAATAATAATCAGATTAAATGTTTTTTCATCAATACTTGCTGTCGTGCCATAAGCTAGCATTATTACAAAAAAATAAATATAGATTACAGCACCATCAAGTAGAGTTGCTCCGATTCTTAGACCTAATGAAGCAATGTCCTGATTGATTTTAATATTTTGAGACGTCTCTATCTGAAAATTATCCATTAATAATCGATTTGTAATAGTAGCAAAAAGGAATTGAATAAAAATATGAAAGTCGTTTCTTTTTTTATTAATCAATTACTATTTAAGGCAAATATATAATTATTTTTTAATTATAGAAATATATTAAATATAAAATGTTTCTAATTGTATATTTCATTGTATATTTGTGCTTTCGGCTTTTTTGATGTTTTTTAGACATTAGGTATATTGATAAATCCAATAATATTTGGGTTTTATTTTTTAGAACACCTTTTATTACCGGTTTAAGTAATATTATTTAAATGAAATTACCTTCATTTATAAAACAAAAAGAAAAAATCTGGTCTCAATTTGAACAGTATCTGGGGAACAAAACCGGTATTGACGTGGAGGTATTGGCTGATCTTTATGTTGAAATACTTGAAGATTTAAGTTATGCTAAAACTTTTTATCCCAAATCGGATATTATTCCTTATCTTAATAATCTTGCAAATCGGGCACATCGGCTGTTATATAGAAATAGAAAGGAAAGCTCAAATAAAATAATGAATTTTTACAAAAGGGATTTTCCGCTTATGTTTTATAAATACCGTTATTATTTGTTGGTTTCGTTTTCGGTATTTTTATTATTTACGATAATAGGTTGGTATTCCGTATATCAGGATTATGATTTTGTAAGAGCTATACTCGGAGATTCGTATGTAAATATGACACTGGAAAATATTGATAAAGGTGATCCTATGGCAGTTTATAAAAGCGATGCTGCTTTTAATATGTTTTTAGGTATTACTCTTAACAATATATTTGTAGCTTTTCAGGCATTCGTGTATGGAATTATATTTCTTATCGGGACTATTTATATACTGATGTATAATGGGGTCATGCTTGGTTCATTTTTAGCTTTTTTTGATGAACACAATCTTCTTTGGGAATCATTCAGGACGATTTGGATACATGGTACAATAGAGATTTCCGTTATCGTAGTAGCAGGTGCAGCGGGTTTGGTTTTGGGTTCGGGATTATTGTTTCCCGGCACCTATTCGCGTTTAGAGTCTTTGAAGCGAGCGGGAAAAGACGGTGTAAAAATATTAATCAGTACTATTCCCTTTTTTATTGTTGCCGGCTTTTTAGAAGGGTTTGTAACAAGGCATACGGAGATGCCTGATTTTTTGGCTATAATGATTATTTTATTTTCTCTGACGTTGATTATGTTTTATTATGTCATTTATCCTGTATATTTATATAAAAACAGACAAAATCATAAAATTAATGAGTGATAGTCCCAAAATAGTATTTCAAAAAGAGAGAAAGGTGAATGAAATTCTCCGTGATGCTTTTGATGTTCTAAAGTTTAACTACCGCGATTTTTTTCAGAAGAATATTAAAATAGTAGCGTTGTTTTTTATTCTGGAGATTGTAGCTTATATGTTTTTATTTTATTTCAAATATAATTATTTACATTACGGATACGGATTTGATATGTTTACCGGTGTCAGTTTAGTGGTCAACTTTATTTTCATATTGTATTTTACCATACTGGAAGTTGTCACTTTTATATATTTCAAATATTATATTAATGATGAACAAATAAACCTGAAAACTTATAAAAAAGAAGTTTACGATATTTTACCATCATTATTGGGTCTAAATATTATGATGCTATTCCTTATGATGATAGGTTTTATACTGCTTATTATACCCGGTATTTATTTGTTTGTATCTTTATCACTTTCGCCTGTTATTTTAATATTTGAAGAGAAAAAAATTTTTGAAAGTTTCAAGCATAGTATAAAGATTATAAAAAATAATTGGTGGTCAGTTTTTAGTATATTATTTTTTCTATTTCTGATTTTATTACTTTTTAATTTTTCATATTCTTTTACGGTAAATTTGTATTCAAATTTTAAAGTTCTTTTTACAGAAAGTAATTCTTATACGGCAAATGTATTGAATGATCCGGTTTTATTTTTTCTTTTCTTTATTTTATTAATTGTTAATTCTATTATATATGTTTATGCTGCAATTACTCTTCTTATGTTATATTTTAATATAATGGAAAAAAGAACTCATTCTAATTTATACAGCGAAATTGAAACAATAGGAACTGATTTTGAAAACTAAAATATACATATATCTCATCGTTTTTTTAGCGTTTTTGCCAATATCATTATTGGCAACAAATGATGCATTATCCGTAAAAGATACATTGAAAATACAGTATGATACTACGGAGATAATACCGGTAAAATTTGATGCCGCTCATATTGATTCGTACAAATCCGATAAAGATTTTGATTATACTGAAAACAAAATTAAATCCACTTTTTGGACAAAGGTGAAACGTTGGTTTTACAATATTCTTTTTGCTATTTTCAAATGGTTGTTCGGACAGAAAAAAGCAGTCGGATACTTGAGTAAATTTATTAAAATCATACCATATTTAGGGCTCGCAGCTTTGATATTTTTAATTGTACATTTTATGTTCAATATAAATTTCAGAAAATATTTTACCGATAAGAATGCTGAAGCTGAAGTGAATTACGGAGAAGATGAAGAAATTATCCGCAAAAAAGATATTGATGCGATGCTACAGGATGCTATTGAAAAGGGGAACTACAGGTTGGCATTGAGATATTTTTATCTTAAACTTCTTAAAAGGCTTGAGAAAAATAATATTATTAAATGGGAACCTCAAAAAACAAATTTTGAATATCAAAAAGAAATAAAAAACAAGGATTACAATAATAAGTTTAATAAATTTACCTTGTGGTATGATTATATTTGGTATGGTAAATACCCCTTGAGTCAAAAGGAGTTTGGAGTTATGGCAAAGGAATTGGATTCTTTTATTAAAAATCTCGATAAATAGCATGGGTAATGGAATGAAAATATTGTTGGGGTTATTGTTTGCTTTCTTTTTATTTCTGATTTTCACAACCGGAAATCAGGATAAAAAAGTAAATTGGGACCAAACGTATCTTAGGAAAGATAAAATCCCGTATGGTACTTATGTCGTGTTTAATGAGTTATCCGTTTTATTTCCCGATACGAAAATAAAGACAGTAAATGTACCTCCTTATTCTTTTTTGAAGTCGTCCGATAGAAAGGGAACATATTTGATGATAAACAATAAAATAAGTTTGGGTAAAGAAGAATTTGAGCAAATGAAAGAGTTTGTCGCAAGAGGAAACAATGTGTTTATTTCTTCCACTGAGATAATTCCGGATTCAGCGGATTTCGCTTCGTCGTTTTTGTTTCAGGAGAATTTTAATTTATCGAGATTTGTCAAATTGACAAACAAAGTTTTCGGTAATAAGTTATATACTTTTAAACGTGATTTTTCACCAACTTCATTTAATAAAATAGATACATTAAATACTACGGTACTTGGAGAATTATTGTATAATGACGATAGCTTGAAAACCATGAGTAAAGGAATAAATTTTGTGAAATATAAATATGGTAAAGGTGATTTTTATTTTCATACCTTTCCTGAAGCTTTTACCAACTATTTTGTGTTGGATTCTTTAAACAGTGATTATACTGCGGGTTTATTATCATATTTAGGTAATCAGGAAACAATTTACTGGGACGCATATTACAAAGCCGGGAGGCAAAAAATCAGCTCGCCCTTGCATTATATATTTAATAATCCTTCATTGAAATGGGCGTACTATTTCCTAATCATCGGAGTATTAGTGTTTGTATTTATAAAGGGAAAGCGCAAACAAAAAGCAATATCGGTTGTCAAACCTGAGAAAAATATGAGTTTGGATTTTGCCGGAACCATAGCAAATATGTACTTGACTAACACCAATCATAAAAAAATAGCTGAAATGATGATAAACTTTTTTATGGAAAACATCAGAACAGAATATTTATTGGATACACAGATTATAGATTCCAAGTTTATATCCGATTTGGCGTTTAAAACCGGTAAAACGGAGCAAGAAGTTAGCAAAATTTTCAAAATATTTAAAGAATTGCAAACGAAATCCGCTGTTACCAAAGAGGAATTGACGTATTTGGAAATTATTATAGAATCATTTAAAAACAATTAATAAAATGGAAGAAAACAATTTAAATTTTACCAGCAGACTGGCATTAACCGAATTGCAGGAATCTATTGGGAGAATCAAGGAAGAACTGCATAAAGTTATTATAGGACAAGATGATTTTATTCATTTTCTTATACTCGCTTTATTGGCAGATGGACATGTATTGATCGAAGGAGTTCCCGGAATTGCAAAAACATTGACTGCCAGATTGCTTGCAAAATCAATAGATACAGATTTTAGCAGGATTCAGTTTACCCCGGATCTTATGCCGAGTGATATCTTGGGAACTTCTATATTAAATATGAAAACAAGTAGTTTTGAATTTAAGCCGGGTCCTGTTTTCTCTAATATTATCCTTATTGATGAGATTAACAGATCACCTGCCAAAACTCAAGCTGCCTTGTTTGAAGTAATGGAAGAAAGACAAGTGACGATAGATGGTAAAACATATCCGATGGACGAGCTTTTTATGGTGTTGAGTACACAAAATCCTATTGAACACGAGGGTACTTATGCACTTCCGGAAGCGCAGTTGGATAGATTTATTTTCAAGATAAAAGTAGATTATCCTACTGCTGAAGAGGAATTGGAAATAATAAAATTGCACAATGAAAGAAAGGACAATAAAATACTTCCGATTGTTAACAGGGTGATTACGGAAAAGCAAATCGCTGAATTTAAGAAAATAGTTCATGAAGTAACAGTTGAAGAAAAAATAATGAAATATATTTCGGATATTGTCATAAATACAAGAAATCATCCTCATTTATTCCTTGGCGCTTCACCAAGAGCTAGTGTTTCCATACTGATAGCTTCCAAAGCCAATGCAGCTCTAAACGGAAGGGATTTTGTTATACCTGAAGATGTGAAATTGGTACTTTATCCGGTATTGCGACATAGATTAATAGTGACACCTGAGAGAGAAATGGAAGGAGTTACTACAGAACGGGTTATTGATATGATTGTGAAATCAATTGAAGTGCCAAGATAAAACGTATGTATGAAAAGCCTGTATGTTCATAGAAATTTAATTTTGGTATTGAGTGCTATTATAGCACTTTTTCTTCTGTCTTATTGGTTTGAAGTATTATTCCCTATTGCGTGGATACTTGTGATAATCA
>JALSPK010000108.1 GCA_026986005.1 Saprospiraceae bacterium | reverse complement strand
AAGTGTCTTAGCATCAGCTTTATACTTTTACATCTCCCCTTTAAACAAAATTCAATCAGAATTGCTTTCTAGGACTACTCCAGCTGTTTGGGATGTCCTGATAGCTTTTTCAGGTGGTTTTGCAGGTATTATCGCATATACTAGAAAAGAAAAGAATAATGTAATACCAGGAGTTGCAATTGCAACAGCTTTAATGCCACCTCTAAGTACAGCCGGTTTTGGATTAGCAACCGGCAATTACAATTTCTTCTTTGGTGCATTATACCTGTTTGCCATTAACAGTGTTTTTATAGCATTTGGCACATACTTAGTCATAAGAATCTTAAGAATTAGAAAGAAAAAATATTTGGATGAGAAAATTGAGAAAAGAGCAAAAAGAATTATAATATTTTTAATTATTTTAGTGATTATTCCATCTGTTCTCACAGCGATTAAAATGGTAAAAAAGAACACCTTTGAACGTAATGTTGACCTTTTCCTAACCAGAGAGTTCAACTTTAATAACACATTGATTATTTCAAAAGACTTGTATTTCAACAAAGAACCTAAGGAAATCAATATTACTCTTTACGGTAAAGTATTGCAGGATTCAACTATTGATCGAATCAAATCAAATTTAAAAAACTACAACCTTGAAAATAGCTTTTTAACAGTTATTCAAGGAGGGACGAACGATAATCTTAATAGTGAGTTGGTTCAAGAATTAAGAGAGAGCTTAAGACAAGAAATAATAAAGGACATGCACAATAAGTCGCTTGAGCAAGAAAACAGGTTAGACAATATAATAAAATCTTTAGAAGAAAAATTACGGGTATCCAAAAAATCATTAGTTTCTTTAAATAGGATAGGTGCAGAAGCAAAAACAAATTTCAAAGATATTAACTCCATATTGCTAACAAATAGCCCGATTTTGAACATAGAAAACAATGAAACAGATACAATACAAACTGTAATAATACAATTTAATCAAAATCAATCTACTGAGGATTTAACAAAGCTAAAAAAATGGTTGAAAACGAGATTACAAACTGATACACTAAATCTTATCATAAAAAACAACGATTAATAAAACTATATTTTGATAAATGAAGCTAACTCAGCTGCTTTGTCATCGTTATATATTACCACATAATAGATACCGTCAGGAAAATCAGAAACATCTACTAAACACTTGTTAGTAATAGTGCTAGACATCATATAATGTCCGTTAATATCAAGTATATGTAGTTGACTCTTCACATTGTAAGTAGTTTTGATGTTTAACACATCCATCACAGGTGAAGGATATACGATTATGCTTTTCAATGATAAATTCAAATTCGAATTTGGTACTTTCTCATGAATTACGCCTACAGCATCAAGGTCAAATCCTCCGGATTCAAATGGAGTCGGAAACGGATCGTTGATGGGATGACCAAACGAATCCTCTCTAGAATATAAAGGATTTATGCTTCCAACGACATCAGTCACTCGAACGTATACAATATTATCCTTATCAAGGAAGTCACTTTCAGGCAATGAATCCAAGTCAAAAGGAGTACCATAACCACCTCTATATTTCCCCGCAAGATTATGGATTTTTGTAGCATCCAATAAACCAAACGAACCGACTTGTGTATCATATTTTGTCAATGACACAGGAGGAAACATCACAAATCTCTCACCATCTGAACTAACTTCTACTGTAGCTAATTCAAGGAATGTATCATCGAATGAATTTTCAAAAACAGCAAAATCCCACGATTCACCATTGACAATTGGCGGATTAAATTCAAGTACCACTACCCCACTATCACCAAGGCTTACCGTCACATTATCTGCTTTGCCATAGGATTTTTCGATACTACCTTGTATTACATTACCTTTACTTTTGTCACTAATATCTACATATCCTCTTTGGACTATTCCTTTACTTGCCCAATTTATGATCAGGGAACTATCCTTACTTATTGCGGTAGAGCCTTCTTCACCAACCACAGGGGCAAATTGTCCTGATAATAGGCAAAATTTGAATAAAAATAATAAAAACACAATATTCCTTTCCATAATAATGAATTATTAAAAAAAAATAGAAGGCGGAAGTAAAAAACTTCCACCTTCCCCCATTCCGACTTATCGTTATAAGTCTTATTTCTTACTCGCAACAACTATTTTTCTTGCACTTCTATTTATTCCATCTGACACTACAATTATATATGAGCCTGCGTTAAGACCTCTAACATCGATCACATCACCTTTGCTCAATTGACCATTCAAAACTAAGGAACCATACATATTAAAAATCTCATATTTCCCATTTCCAATAGATGTATTAACATTAACAACATCAATCGCAGGATTAGGATAGATATCAAACTTAACACCTTCGTTATAATCAATAATGCCTGAAGTAAGGTCATAAGAAATTTTGTCCATTGCAAAGAAAGCAGGTGTATTCATCCCAAACCCGCCTACATCACTAGATGACAACTCAAAAGCTAATCCCGTAGGTTTTCCCAAAGCTTCTGCAATATCAATTTCTGTCCAATCTGTTACAATGTAATCTTTGGAATTATCATCAAATCTATAATCTGCCAAATAGAAATCCAAATATTTTGATGAATCAACAATACCGGAAATAGAATAAATACCATAAATTCTCAATTTGAAAAAATCAGGGTCATCGCCTGTATCTCCTCCAAACTTTTTTGCAAATGAATCCCCATTTTTCATGCTTAGGTAAGCATAGGTGGTATTGCAAATCTTAATACTCTCGATTATTGGCTTAGTATCAGCCATACGGCTATAAAATTTAGCATTGTTTTGACCAACTGCGTAAGTTATGCCATCATAAGCACCTCCGGCAATCGCTCCATAAAGATTGGAAAACCCTGCTGTACTATCGTTTCGCATTGTTGAAAGCGCAAATCCTCCCGACCAAAAATTGTATGTAGTATCATACTTACTTTCAAAATCATAGGGGGCACTAGTAAAATATCCTCTTTCAATACTATACCAAGATGAGTCTAAATCCATATTATGACTTTCAAATGAAGTAGCTACACTAGCTTCTTCTTCCGGCTTATAACTTATTTTTATCTTATCAGCAGCAAAAAAAGCTGGGGTATTCATTCCCCATTGACCAACATCGCTAGATGACAACTCAAAAGATAAACCACTAACATAGCCCAATGATGATAAATCAACATATTCCCACGAATCAACAATATAATCTTGAGTACTATCTACATCTGTAAAATCAGCTAAATAAAAATCAACATAATTTGTAGAATCAACCTTCCCCAATTTAATGCCATAAATTCTCAATTTGAAAAAATCTGGATCCTCTCCTGTCTCACCGCCAAACTTTTTGGCAAATGAATCTCCGTTTTTCATACTCAAATAGGCATATGTAGTATTAGTAATCCACAAACCTTGATACAAGACCTCATCGTAAAGATCGGCATTTATAACGGCATTTTGTTGGCCAATGGCATAATTGTTTCCCCTTGATGCTTTTGCCGGAATCGCACTATATATATTGGCATATCCAGCTGTACTATCATCTCTCATGCTGGAAATAGCCCAGCCTCCAGACCACAGGTTATAAGTAGTATCAAATTTATTGACAAAAATATTTCCTCCGTCAACGAAAACTCCCTTTAGATCGCTACCATTCCAAAAAGAGTCAATAGGAATGTCAGCATCTTCAAATGAAGAAACCGTCTGGCTAGTCCCTAGAAAAGTAAATAAAAAAACTAATAAACTTGTAATAAATAACTTCATAATCATTGTTTTTAATTAAATAATAAAATTCAATGATAAAACAGAAGTGCATACAGAATTCAGAATGGAAAATCAATATCAGTTAGGCAAACAAATCCACAACAAACCAATATTAATATAATCACTCCAAAGTACTTTTTTCCCGAAGCACAAATGAAATATCAACAGATATTAGCAGGTTTTCTGACTTGTCCTATCGCAATCTCCTTCCCATTTAACTATAAAAAACAGTGGATAAATAATCACGACAAATACAGACTTTACAGCTGCGGGTACAGTTCAGGATTCTCACCTGATTCCCTTTATATTCCCATCGGAAACTAATATCAGTACAAAGATAAAGAAAAAAAACTAAATATCAAGAAATATAATTAATAAATAAAATATTAAAAAAAAGCCATCCCGAAAAACGAGATGGCTTAAAATTTATAATCTAGTATGAAATTAGAAAGTAACTTTTAGTCCAACATTGAATTTTCTTGGAGAACCTAAGAATACTTCTGCTGCATCAGCTTTATGTGGATTTACAATATATTTATTTCCATTATCATCTTTTAATTTATAAGCATTGTATTTACTATTATCAGTTGCATCACTAATATATATTTTATCCAATGCATTGAAAATATGCGCAAATATTGTTACACCTAATTTTGATTCGATAGGTAGTTTATAGTTTACGTGAAAATCAAGCAATGAGTAATTTGGCAATTTCCAACTTTGAGATTTATCTCCTTCATCCTTTCTTGAGAACGGATCCCAATCTGCATAAAAATTGGAATAATAACTATAAATAGCAGCAATATCTAAACCTTCTATCGGGAAAAACTTAACTAGACCAACATATTGACTTTGAGGAGCATCACCTATCTTTAAGCCATCAACATAAAAATTAAGTTCTTCTTCAGGTTTTGGCCCCGATAAATCAGGATCAAATACACCTTTTACATTATTTGTATTGTGCCAATCAGCCAATGAAGCCGTTAGGCCCAATTGAATCATTTTAATAGGAGAATATTGCAAATCTAATTCAACTCCTTTATGCAATTGATTCATCCCTGTAATGAATACCAATCCATCTTCGTCCGTTTCAGGATCATAAACCCCAATAGACTTTGTTCTATCTTTCCAACTTGTATAATATGCACTAAGTCTAGCTTTAAATGTTCCGTCAGCTGTAAAGTAATTAGTTCCCAATTCAAAAGCTTGGAATTTCTCATTTTTGGGGTCTTTAGCTTTTGCTCCGTCTCTATCATTAATCACAGCATCAAAAATAGGCACTTTGTTTACATACCCTACATTACCATAAACATTTAAATTTTCGGTCAATCTGTAATTCGCACCACCTTTCACCTGCAATCCTGAAATATTATCAGTTGATACATATAGTTCTTTTTCAAGACTGTCTTTTTTAAAGTGATTAGTGTAATCATATTTAATAACGGAATATCCTGCCATACCATAAACTGTAAATGGACCTTGATTGTATTCAGTTTGAGCAAATCCTCCTAACCAATCAACATTGTTAGTAAAGTTATATGCTACTTTTTCTCCTAATCCCACTTTTTGATTAGGGTTAAACTCATCACTAGTCTTAGTAAAATATGTTCCACCTAGTAAATCTCTAACTTCTCTGTAATGTTCAATATTAGCTGTTCTCCAATCGATACCTACAGTAGAATTCAAATTACTATTCCATTTAATCTTAAATTTGGAAATAGCTCCAATAGTTGTTTGGTTATTTCTACTATTTCTCAAAATCCCTTTAGATTCACTATCAGTATTTTCAGCATTTTGTTTTATTGTGGCGTCCCAATCAACAATTCTTGATGGACTTTTTACTCCAACGTGATAATTATATTTCATTTTACCCATTGTTCCGGAACCTCCACCGATTCCACCTGACCAATAAACAGTGGTATATTGTGAAACTTTATCTGACCAATCTGCGTACCAGTTAAGATTAACTAGAGGCTTGTGGTAAAAATTCTCTCTCTCATTTATAAAATTAGGATCGTGTCTATCAAATTTCTTAGAACCAACTGCTTGTTGTCCTTTGTAATCAGGAGATACTTTGTTCCAGTTTTCATTATAATACCTTGATTCAGACGGATTGTTTGAAATCCCCTTTGCTTCCGGAAATGCATCAAATGCAGCTTGATCATAATCCTTAATTGTTTTGGCAAAATCGTGTCCATAAGCTGCTAGATTTTGCTTATATAGATTTTGTCCATGTCTTTGAGGTGCTCCCATTCCAAAAAGCTCCAATTTGTGTTTAGCATTAATTTTGTAAGATGCTCCTAAATAATAAGCCCATGCATCTGTCCAAGTCTTGTCAACAATACCTTGACCTACTTTACGCACCAAACTCATGCTTACCGCAAACTTATCATTAATTAGTCCCGAATTAAGTCCAATTGTTGACTTTAAGAAGTTACCTGAACCGTATTCAAGTTTAGCAGCACCTCCCATTTTTTTGTCGGCTGGACTTGTGACTATATTCATTGTTCCACCAATTGACGGAGTAGCTAAGTTAACAGCACTCAATCCTCTTTGCAACTGAATTGAAGAAGTCGCATCAGAAATACCGTCCCAGTTTGACCAGTATACCCATCCATTCTCCATATCATTAACAGGAACACCGTTAATCATAATAGCAACATTTCTTTGATTAAATCCTCTTACATTAATTCTAGCATCTCCTGCTCCACCACCTTGTTCAGTAGCGTAAACCGAAGGAGTAAGATTCATCATCAAAGGAATATCTCTAGAACCTAGTACTTTTTCGATCTGCTTCTTCTCAACTGAAACAAAAGCAACCGGAGTTTTCCTTTCTACTGCATACGAAGCGACGACTTCGATTGAAGACAACATTACAGCATCTGATTCCAACGCAATTGTTCCAACATTTGTTTTCCCATTCACATTTACATCAACTTTTTTTGTCACAAAGCCGATATATGAAACAACAAGTTTCACCATAGCGCTATTGCTTTTCATACTGAAACTACCGTCTACATCAGTAATTGTACCAGTAGTAGTTCCATCAATAAATACAGAAGCTCCAATTAGAGGATCTCCGGCATTATCGACTACTTTTCCATTTATGGAACCTTGTCCATACATAAACCCTGTAATCATTAAAATAACTAAAAGAGTTAATAGTTTTTTCATAAGTAATAATTTTGTTTTGGTTAATATTGCCACAAAAATAAATTTATTTTTTTAATATATATAATTTTTTAATATTAATTTTATGTTAACTCAATTATCGTATACCAACTAAAATGAAAAATAATTATAAACCTCATCAAAATAGTGTCTACAACAAATACTTCAGATATAAAAATAATTCTTTTTACGATATTTGCATTTTTGTATAAGTGACTGAAACAAGTGTATCAAATCGTTGAAATAAATAATTAATAAAAACAAAATATTATGTTTCTAAGGTTTTCATGCTGTGATTATTTAGTGTCTGTCTATAAAGTGCTTGAATTTTGAAAAATAAAGATTTTTGATGAGATTTTTGTCTTTCTGAGAATTAGTGATGCCTTAGCATCAGTAATTTGAATAAAGTAAAAATATCGCAAAAAGAATATTTTTGAATTTAATTGATTTTATGGACAGACACTATTTAGGACTTGTGTTAAAACTATTAAAATGTTAATTATATCAAATATTCATAATATTTTTTGAAAATAGTTAATAAATAAATACTTTTACAAAAATCATTAAACAAAAAGCATCATGAAAAAATTATTTTTTAGTATTATCGCAACAATTTTTATAACTATTAATATTTACTCACAAATTATAATTACAGAAATAAACTACAATTCTCCTGATCAAGATGATCTATATGAATACATAGAGATTTTCAACTCCTCTGATGATACGATTGACATGACCGGATACGAATTCAGCAAAGGGATTAAACATAGATTTGATTCGGAATTAATGCCACCACAAACATTTTTAATATTAGCAAAAGATAGTGCATTAATCAACGATTTTGGATTAAATGCAATCGTATGGGATGAAGGCGGATTAAAAAATAAAGGGGAAACGATAATATTGGTAGACAGTATTGGTGTTACAGTTGATTCTGTAAGTTATGATGATGAAGGAGATTGGGGTAGTGCTCCCGACGGAGATGGACCTTCTCTTGAATTATGCGATTTCACAAAAGACAACGCAGATGGAAAGTTTTGGAAAGCCTCAGTTAGCTCTTTGAATAAAACCATTAACGATATAGAGACCTTTGGTACTCCGGGCTTTGCCAATTCTGTTTTATGTAATGAGAAAGTTACAGGTACTTCTTTAGTAATAAATGAAATAATGTACAATGATGGCGTAGGTAAAGATAGTTTAGAATTTATTGAAATTTTCAACAATAGCAAAGACACCATTAATATACAGGGTTATAAAATAATAACAAAAACCATTAATTTTACATTGCCTTCATACTCACTACAACCATATAAAACAATCGTCTTTTCCAGCAACCCTAACTTGATACATTCCTATTTCAATGCATCTTCATTCAGCTGGGGAATAGGAGGACTAAACAACAAAGCAGATACCATAGTACTATTTGATGTAGCAAATAATATCATTGATAGAGTTGAATATTATGAGAAAGGAGACTGGCCTGACAAAGCGGATGGACAAGGATACTCTTTATCTCTTTGCGATGCTAACACAGATAATAATGAAGGTGTCAACTGGCAGGCATCCCCTGTATTTGCCGGTTTCAAATACAAAGGCCATGAGATTCATGCAAACCCTGGAGGATTGAACTATTGCACTTATGACATGGATACACTTACTAAAATAGATTCAATGGGCAGAATTAAAAATAAATACTATAATCCATACATATCGGGAACAGTTTATGGAATTAATTTCAACTCTAATGGTTTACAATTTGTTATAAAGGATGATACCAACAAGGGAGTCTGGACGTATAGTCATGACAAAGATTTTGGATACTCGCTCCATGAAGGAGATAAAGTTTCCCTTTGGGGCAAAATGGATCAATACAAAGGATTAACTCAAGTAAGATTAGATTCTGTTGTTTTATTACAAAAAGATAGCATTTTAAACCAAGCTATTATCACAAATAAGTTGGATGAGACCACAGAAGGTGAGTTAGTAAAAATTAAAGACGTGACACTCCTTGATTATACTAGATGGACAAACTCAGGAAGTGGGTTTAATGTAAAAGTAACTAATTCAACAGACACATTTAATATTAGGATAGATGCTGATACAGATATTTTTGGCAAAGCGCACCCTGTAGGCACATTCGACATAACAGGACTTGGTGGACAATACGACAAAACACACCCTCTTTTTGATGGATATCAATTGCTTCCTAGGTATATAGCAGATATAAACCCGTATTCAGCTGTAGGATATCCAATAAAAAAGATAAATGAGGTAACTCAAGTTGATAATGACGGAAAAGGAATATCTGTAGGTACAAATTGTGAGTTAAGAGGCTTGGTGTACGGGATTAATCTCAGACCTGCAGGATTACAATTTACAATGATTGACGAATTAAATGACGGAATAGGAGTATTCAGCGTCACCAAAAAATTTGGATACACAGTTAATGAGGGAGATTATATTAGTATTAAAGGTAAAATAGATCAATACAAGGGATTACTCCAGATAAAACCCGATACAATAATTCTAATCAGTTCAGGTCATCAAATATTCAAAGCCAAACAAACAACAAAACTTGGAGAAGAAACAGAATCTCAGTTAATCACAATAAAAAACTTAAAAATCAAGAATCCTTCAGAATGGAAAGCAGATGGAAGCAGCTTCAATGTTATAGTTACAAATAGCACTAATGAATATATAATGAGAATAGACAATGATGTAGAATTATCTAGAATTGCTGCACCTGATTATACGTTTAACGTAACGGGAATTGGAAACCAATTTGATGACACAATGCCATTTACCGAAGGATACCAGATATTGCCAAGATACACCTCTGATATTGAAAAAACGACTAGCAACAATAATCCCAATATAAGTTCCATAATAATTTATCCTAATCCGGCATCTGACTTTTTAAATATTGAAGCTTTTAATATTGAAAAAATCAATTCAATAATTATCTATTCATTAGATGGGAAAAGAGTTAAATCATTTAATAGAACTACGAAAATAGATATAAAAAACCTAGAAAATGGCATATATAAAATGGTAATAATAACGAGGCATAATTCTATAGTGAAAGCATTTATAAAATACTAAAATTTAATGATGAGATAAGATAAGTTTTGCAATACTCGCTCCTTAATCCTTTCTTGACAAGCGTAGAATAAACCCTAAAGGAAGAAATCAAGCCTCCAAATACAATGGCTACCATAATGTCGTCCTAAATACAAGGTTTGGTATTGTAGGGTATCGAAGCAAAAAGAGTAAAGAATGTATTTTTAAGACCATCCAAATTCTATTTTAAAAAGATATCAAGTAAGCCCCTCTTGATATCGTAGTTTTTCTGCAGTTTGAGTAGTAAGGTAAGTTATAGACAAGCTATTTAGTGTCTGTCTATAAAGTCATTAAAATTCAAAAATAGTATTTTTCAAAAATCAAGCACCTTATAGACAGACACTAACTTTTAATTGATTCTTTTGTCTAAAACTTTCTTGTCAATGACAAATAACCGATAAAGAGATTGAACTTCTATATTTTTTTTATATTTTTGCAATATGATCAACGCTATAACTAGAGGTATTAAAGATTATTTTAGAGCTTTCAATCTTATGGGTAAACTCAAACTGTGGAAATTTGTTATTTTAACAGGGTTCATGAGTATTATTTTTGGTGGGGGGTTGATTTTATTCTCTATTTCATTGATAGATATTTTTTCTACTTCTATCATCAGGCTTTATCCATTTGAATGGGGAAGCGAATATGTAATTGGTTTTGCTAAATTTATAAGTGGAGCTAGTATTTTAGTATTAGGGCTATTCATATATAAATATATTGTTTTTATATTATTCATTCCGTTTTTAGGACCGATATCGGAGCGAATAGAAGAACATCTAACAGGACAAAAACAAGGTTATTCAGTTTTCAATTTTCCGAAGTTAATCAAAGATATTTATCGTGGTTTCAGGATTTCATTGAGATTAGTATATAAGGAGTTAAAATGGATGGTGGCATTGTTTTTACTTGGTTTATTCCCTTTATTTAGCCCTTTCATCCCAATAATTGCCTTTATAATCCAGGCTTTTTACGGAGGATATGGAAATTTTGATTGGGCACTAGAAAGGTACTTCAATGTTAAGGAAAGAATTAATTTTGTAAGAGTGAATAAAGGTCTCACATTAGGAAATGGCATTCCTTTTACTCTTCTTTTGATGATTCCTATCATAGGATTTTTCTTAGCACCCGCGTTGAGTGTAGCTGCTGCCACAATATCAGTCGTCGAAAAGATCAATGAACATGAGAGGTAATGTTCTTCTGGAAAGAATCAATTTATTTTATTTGCTTTTTTTATATTTATTATTAAAATATGTGCTAAAATGGATATTGAAATTGTAAAGAATGACCCATTTCTAAAACCTTATGAAAAAATAATTTCTCGTAGAATGATTAATGTTTTGCAGAAGGAGAAATCGCTCACACAAAACAAAGATTTAGCAAGTTTTGCCAATGCTCATCTATTTTACGGTTTACATTTGTCAGAAAAACATCAAATCTATAGGGACTGGCTTCCAAATGCACAAGAGGTGTTTTTAATTGGTGATTTCTCTGACTGGAAACCTATTGATAAGTTCAAACTTCAAAAAAAAGAAAATGGTCTTTTTGAAATATATCTAAATTCGAATACATTAAAACATAAAGATTTGTATCGTCTTCACGTTTCTTGGGAAAATGGTAAAGGAGATAGAATTCCGGCATATGCAAAACGAGTGGTTCAGGATGATAAAACTAAAATATTTAATGCACAAGTTTGGCAACCAAATATCCCTTATAAGCAAAAATACAAATCACCTGAAAAGAAGAAAAACATCTTCATATACGAAGCCCACATTGGAATGTCCTCAATAGAGCCAAAAGTAAATAGTTTCAATGACTTCAGAAAAGAGATTTTACCGCAAATCATAAAAGCAGGGTATGACACTATTCAGCTAATGGCAATTCAGGAGCATCCATATTATGGTTCTTTCGGGTATCACGTATCAGGTTTTTTTGCAGTATCTTCAAGATTTGGCACACCGGAAGATTTGAAGAAACTCATTGATGAAGCTCATAAACACAACATAAGTGTGATTATGGATTTGGTTCATTCTCACGCCGTAAAAAATGAAATAGAAGGCATTAGCAATTATGACGGGACTGAATACCAATTCTTTCATAAAGGCGAAAGAGGATATCACAAAGCATGGGACTCCAGATGTTTTGATTATTCTAAAAATGAAGTTTTACATTTTTTACTATCCAACTGCAAATTTTGGCTTGAAGAATACAATTTTGATGGTTTTAGGCTAGATGGTATAACCAGTATGATATATCTAAATCATGGATTGGAAACTGATTTTATATCCTATGAACAGTATTTTGATAACAATTTAGATGAAGATGCTATAAACTATCTAATACTTGCCAATACATTAATACACACAATAAACCCTGATGCTATAACTATAGCTGAAGATATGAGTGGAATGCCGGGCATTGCATTACCTGCAAATGAAGGAGGTTTGGGGTTTGATTTTAGACTTGCGATGGGGATACCCGATTATTGGATAAAAATAATAAAAGAGCAAAAAGATGAAGAGTGGAGCGTAGGTGAAATATTTTATCGTCTGACTGATAAACGAGAAGATGAACCTGCAATTAATTATTCGGAGTCTCATGATCAAGCTTTGGTAGGAGATAAAGCTATTATATTCAGACTTGCTGACAAAGATATTTATAATCATATGGAGATAAACAACCTTAGTCTGAAATCGGAAAGAGCCATTGCTTTACATAAGATGATTTTGCTCATGACAGCTGGAACTGCTAAAGGCGGGTATTTGAATTTTATGGGTAATGAATTTGGTCATCCCGAATGGATTGACTTCCCAAGAGAAGGTAATAATTGGAGCTATGATTTCGCTAAAAGACAGTGGAATCTAGCTGAAGACAAAAATCTTGCTTATTATTATCTGAATTTATTCAACAGAAAAACGATCGCATTCCTCAAAAGTAATAATATACTCAAAAAGGAAATCGAACTAATTGTTAGCAATGAAAAAGATCAAGTTTTGATTTTTAAACGAGGTGAACATATATTTGTTTTCAACTTCAATCCTATCCATTCATTTACGAATTATGGCTTTGTAGTGAGTAAAGGAAAGTACAGAATTATATTGAATTCAGATAATGAAAAGTTCATTGGTCACTCAAGAATTATGGATACTTTTACGTATGAAACAGCTAATATTAATAAAAAAAACTATTTGAGAGCTTATATTCCGAGTAGAACTTCTTTTGTATTGGAAAAAATTAATACAACTAAAAAGTAACCACATTTCATCCTGATTTTTGACCATTTCGTCGTAAAAACACGATATTTTCTTGAAAACTTTAGCAATTATTAAAGTTTTCTGATAAAGAATTATACATTTGCCGGCGATAAAATTTCAAAATATAAAATGGATAAGCAAATACTTATATCTAATATCTCTAATATTTTCATGAGTAATGGCATAAAGTCTATCACAATGGACGAAATAGCTAGAAGATTGAAAATATCTAAAAGGACTCTCTATGAATATTTTGGAAATAAAAGCAATTTGATAAAAATCATAGTTAAAAGAAAGATCAAGGATGAAAAAATCATCATTGAACGAATCCTAAAAAACTCTAATAATTCAATAGATGTAATGGTAAGTATTTCCAAAACTATGATCAATATGTACAAAGATTCACATAATAGCATACTGAATGATTTGAAGAAGTATTATAATGAATCATGGCAAGAAATTGACAAATTTCATTTTAAGTATATTTCATCAGTAGTACAAAAAAATTTGGAACAGGGAATTGTTGAAGGATTGTATAGAAATGAGATTAATCCAAAAATTTTATCGGCATTTTATATTATGCAGTTACAGCTTTTTTCAAATCTTTCAATTTTCAATCTTAAAAAGGAAAATCACGAGAAGTTAATCACTCAGTTTTTTGAGTATCATATATATGGTATTTTGTCATTTGAAGGAATTAAATATTATTTAAACTTAGATAAAAACTAAAATACATGAATTTTTTTAAAATACCAATAATAGTTATTTTACTGACTCAAACGGTTTATTGCCAAAGTAAGATATCATTTAGTATTGATGAAGCCATTTCTTATGCTACTAATAATAGTCCAGAGATAATCAATGCAAGACTAAAAGTCTTGGATGCCAAAGAGCAAAAGGTAGAGACTAGAGCAATTGGTCTTCCCAAACTGTCTATCAGCGGAGATTACAACTACTTCTTTGACATACCTACACAGCTACTACCGGATTTCATCAGTCCTTCAGTATATGGGGTATTAGCACAGGAACAATTGATTAATCATCCACCACCTCAAACAAGCGATAGATTTTTTGAAGCAAAATTCGGACAAACTCATAACTTGACATTGGGAGCCAATTTGAATTCAATTTTATTTAGCGGTGAGTATATTGTTGCGTTAAAAACTTCAAAAGTGTACGAAAAATTTTCTAATCAACAGCTTGAAGCATCAATAAAATCCGTAAAAGATAAAACAAAGGAAGCATATCTCCCGGCTCTTTTAATCAAAGAGAACATTAAAATACTCGACAAAAACATAAAAAACCTTTCAAAATTAAAGGATGAAATGCAACAAATGTATAAGGAAGGCTTTGTAGAACAACTTGATGTTGATAGAGTGCACCTTTCTTTGGAAAATCTAAAAGTTGAAAGGGAGAATATTAAAAATCAGGAGATAATCGTAAAAAATGTTTTAAAATTAACAATAGGTTTCCCTATAAATGACACATTAGAAATATCCGATAATATAAATACACTTTTAAGTTCAATTGATGAATCCAAACTTTTTGACAATTTGAATTTTGAACGCAGGCCCGATTTTTTGACTTTGAGAAAAAGTCTGGAGCTACAAAACTTAAATATAGAACGATACAAATCCCAATACCTCCCGACATTAATCGGCTTTGGAAGTTATAGCCAGAAAATGGTAGGCAATAACAAAGATGATCTCAAGTGGTTTCCAACCTCTCTTGTAGGTCTGTCACTCAAAATAAATATTTTTGATGGATTGGGAAGAAAGGCTAAAATACAAAGGGCAAAATTATCACTTCAAATGGCAGAAAATGATTTAACCAGTCTCAAAAGTGCTATTGAACTCCAAGTTAACAATGCTAGACTAGCATACAATAATGCCATAAAGACATTAAACACTAGACAAGCAAATCTAGCATTAGCAGAAAGAATATATAATACCTCAAAAATAAAGTATAAAGAGGGGGTTGGTTCAAGTGTTGAGCTAACACAAGCAGAACAAAGTTTGTACCGAGCTCAAGCAAATGTATTAAAAGCAAAATACAAATTGCTTGTTGCCAAAACAAAACTCTTCTCTACCCTAGGTTTTTGATTTTATAAAACAATAAATAAAAAGCAAATGAATAAATTATTATCCATCATTTTCATTCTAAGTCTATTAATATTTTCTTGCAAAAAGAAAAATGAAGTTCAGCCAATTCCAAACGACCTATCAAGTTTACAGGAGATGATTAAGAACAAGAAGAATGAAGCTCTGAATCTTAAAAATGAAATTAAAATTCTTCAGCATAAAATTGATAGTATTCAGCCTGAATTAAAGAGAAAAACTTTGGTTAATGGTATAATCGTACAAAAATCAACTTTTGATAAGTACTCCGAAATACAAGGAACTGTTCAATCTGATGAAGTAACTAAAGTAAGTGCAGAAATTCCCGGAAGGCTAATAGCAATATATGTTGAAAATGGAGATAAAGTGAAGAAAGGTCAATTAATTGCAAAAATAGATGTGAGCGATATCGACAACAAATTGGAAGAGCTCAAAAAGTCTTATGAATTGGCAAAAGATGTATTTGAAAGACAAAAAAGGTTGTGGAGTCAAAACATAGGCTCCGAGATGCAATATCTCAGCTCTAAAAACAATAAAGAAAGATTGGAAAAGGCAATCGCTACCATAAACCATCAATTGCGTAAAGCCAACATCTATGCACCTACTTATGGTGTTATTGACAGTAAAAGAGTAGAAACTGGTGAGATAGTCTCTCCCGGATATCCTCTATTATTAATTCTTAATACAAGAAAGGTAAAAGTGATTGCAGATACCCCGGAATCATATTTGAAGTCTGTAAAAGCAGGAACTGCAATAGACATTAAATTTCCTGCTTTAAATTTTGAAACAAATAATAAAATATCTAGGATAGGAAGCACTATCAATCCGGCAAACAGGACTTTTGCTGTCGAAGT
Organism: Saprospiraceae bacterium; assembly: GCA_026986005.1. Lineage (GTDB taxonomy): Bacteria > Bacteroidota > Bacteroidia > Chitinophagales > Saprospiraceae > JADJGA01. The sequence goes on along the minus strand of JALSPK010000108.1, from coordinate 22,677 downwards.
TCAGATGAAAAACCCTAACAATATCTTAAAGCCCAATCTATTGGCAATATTGCTTATAAATGATTTGTCTCTTCAAGATGTAATTGTAATTCCAAGCGATTTGATTCAATATGAAATTAGTGGCAAACCATTTGTTGTAACCGTAAAAGATAAGCATAAGACTATAAAGAGATACATTGAAATTGGAGAGGAGTATGATGGCAAAACTGTCATCAAGACAGGTTTATCAGAAGGTGATACATTGATAACAAAAGGTGCTCGCAGTATTGTCGAAGGAGAATTAGTAGATATTGAAATGGTAAAAGAAAATAAATAGACATGAGCGATATTAAAAAGAAAATAAACCTTAGGAGTTTTTGGCTAACAAATTTTGCATTAGAAAATGCAACCAGCATCCTTTTACTCACTCTCATGATAATCATGTTTGGGCTAAAATCTTATCGAGATATTCCAAAGGAGATGATGCCTGAAATAGACTGGCCGCAAATATTTATTACAACAATGTATTATGGAAACTCTGCAGAAGATATCGAGAATCTTATTTCAAGGCCTATTGAGAAAAAACTGAACACAATAACAGGTATCAAGAATGTAAGTTCCACATCAATGCAAGATGTTTCATTTATTATCGCAGAGTTTGAATCAGATATAGAATTGGAAGACGCTAAACAAAAGGTCAAAGATGCCGTAGACAATGCCAAACCTGATTTACCCAATGATTTGACAGCTGAGCCAATGGTTAAAGATTTGAACCTTTCTGAAATCCCTATAATGACTATAAACATATCGGGTAAATACAATAATGATGAGCTAAAAAGTTTTGCAGAGTACCTTGAAGATCAAATTGAAGGGCTCGATCAAATATCTGATGTAGTGATTAAAGGAGCACAAGAAAGAGAAGTAAAAATAAATGTTGACATAGCTAAGACAAATGCATTAAAAGTATCATATAGAGATATTGAAAATGCATTTAAAAGCGAGAATCTAACAATGTCAGCAGGAGAATATTTAAAAAACGGTTTCAGATCAAATATAAGGATTGTAGGTGAATATAAAAATGTTAAAGACATGGGCAATCTCATTGTTAAATCTTTATTTGCGAAGCCCATTTACCTTAAAGATATAGCTACAGTTGATTTTGATTTCAAAGACAGGACGAGCATCGCAAGGAATAATGGACATCCTGTTTTTTCCCTTGATGTAATCAAAAGAGCCGGAGAGAATTTAATAATAGCTTCAGACGAGATAAAAAGCATTGTATCAAATGCAAAAAATAACATTTTTCCAAAGGATCTGGAAATTACTGTTTTCAATGACCAATCTATAAAAGCGCGAAAGTCTGTATCTAATCTCGAAAACAGTATAATATCGGGAATGATACTTGTTTTATTGATTTTAATGTTATTTTTAGGTTTGAGAAATGCTACTTTTGTTGCGATTGCTATACCATTATCTATGCTCATGGGAATAATGTTTTTAGATATTTTCGGAACAACATTAAGTATGATTGTGCTTTTTGCTCTTATTTTAGCATTAGGTATGTTAGTAGACAATGGGATTGTTGTTGTTGAAAATATTTACAGGCATATGCAGCAAGGATATAGCAAGTGGGACGCTGCTAAATATGGAGCAGGAGAGGTTGCTGTACCCATTATTATATCAACGGCTACTACTCTAGTGGCTTTTTTACCATTAGCTTTTTGGCCCGGTGTTATTGGTAGTTTTATGTTTTATTTGCCATTTACTCTAATCGTAGTACTTCTTTCTTCCTTATTTGTAGCTTTAGTCATCAACCCCGTTTTGACATATAAACTTATGATTGTAGAAGAGGATATTGACATTAAAACAAAGAAAAGAAAAATCAAAAATTTCTATATATTACTTTTGGTTCTTCTTTTGACATCAATATCCTTTCATTTTATTAGAGTTTTTTGGCTTAGAAACCTCTTGGCTTTTGCTTTATTGATTTCTATTCTCAACCATTATGCTTTTTCTCCTTTGACAAAGGTATTTAAAAATCATGTCTTACCTTGGATGGAGAAAACTTATGATATTTTTATTCGATTCTCTCTAAAGAAATTTATGCCTATCATACTTTTCTTTGGAACAATTATATTGATGTTTTTTTCGATGTCTCTGCTCGGAATAGTCAAGCCTAAGGTTGTATTCTTTCCTGAAACCGACCCCAATTTCGTCAATGTATTTATAGAATTACCAATGGGCACAGATATAAATGAGACTGATAAAACCGTTAAGATTTTTGAACAAAGAATAAACAAAGCGATTGAACCCTACAAAGATATAGTAGAGTCAGTATTGGTTCAAATAGGCAAGAACACAGGAGACCCTAATGGCCCTCAAGAACCCGGATCTTCACCCCATAAGGCTAGAATAACTATAGCTTTTATTGCTGATGATTTGCGAGGAGATATTTCATCATATGATGCGATGAAAGCCATTCAAAGCAATGTTTACGGAATAGCCGGCGCGATTGTTATTGTAGATAAAGATAAAGGAGGACCTCCTACCGGCAAACCCATTAATATAGAAATAAATGGAGACGATATAGACAAACTTCTTTTTACATCTCAAGATATTATAAATTTTATTGACAAACAAAATATACCGGGTATAGAAGAACTGAAAGCTGATATAAAAATCGGAAAACCTGAAATATTAATTAATATAGATAGAGCAGCTGCTAGAAGATACGGCTTGTCAACATACTCAATATCCGATGCTATCCGGACTTCTGTTTTTGGTAAAGAGATATCAAAATTCAAAAAAGGTGAAGATGAATATCCTATTATGTTAAGAATGTCTGAAGATAGCAGATATAAAATAAACGATTTGCTAAACCAAAAAGTAACTTTTAGAAACCCTGCCAATGGAAGAATTGTCCAGGTCCCAATTTCGGCAGTTGCCAACGTATCATACTCTTCTACTTTTTCTTCAGTAAAGAGAAAAAATTTAAAAAGGGTTGTTACTGTATATTCAAACGTATTGAAAGGATACAATGCAAATGAAATAGTAGACAGAATTAAAGCATTGATGATTACTTATAAAATGCCAAATGGTTATGAATATACATTTACCGGAGAGCAAGAGGAACAGGCAGAAAACACAGAATTTCTTACAAATGCATTTGGAATTGCCCTGTTTCTAATATTCTTACTTCTTGTTGCACAGTTTAATTCAATTATTTCTCCTTTTATTATTATGTTTTCAGTGCTGTTCAGTACGATTGGTGTTTTTTTAGGATTGATCGTAAATAGCCAAGATATTGTTATCATCATGACAGGTATTGGAATTATATCACTAGCAGGAGTAGTTGTAAACAATGCTATTGTCTTGATAGATTATATAAATCTTTCTATAAAAAGGAAACGAGAAGAGTTGGGGTTACCGGACAACAAACTACCTTTAGATTTAGTAAAAGAAGGTATTATCGAAGCAGGGACTACAAGGCTAAGACCGGTATTATTGACTGCGATAACCACAGTATTGGGTATGTTGCCTATGGCATATGGATTTAATTTTAATTTCTTTACTTTAATTTCCGATTTAGATCCTCAAATATTTTATGGTGGAGACAATGTTCAGTTTTGGGGCCCTTTAGCTTGGACTGTTATTTATGGACTCATTTTTGCAACATTCTTGACTTTAATTATTGTACCCGTTATGTATTGGCTTGCATATAGGATAAAAATGATATTATTAAAACTATGATATGTAGATATTACTAAGCCATCATAGGATTTTGAAAAACAAAATGCAGCTTTTATAGATACAAAATTCAATCAAGGCTTAGTATATCAGCAAGAAAATAGTAGAAATTTAAAAATTTCAATGTTTTTATGCAGACACAATATATGATAAAATCTATCTTCGCGAGATAATAATAATAATAATAGTATTAATAATAATGAAAATGAAAAAAACAACTCCCTTATTTTTATTGCTTGTAGTATTAATTGTATCTTATACATCTTGTGATTTGAATAATATCAAACCACCTGACAACAAAACAGACCGATTGAAATGGACATATTCTGTAGGTGATGTTTATATGAATTCTTTGCCAAATCCTGTACCCGCAATAGATGAAAAAAGTAACATTTACGCAATTGTTTCTAGTCATTCCAAGGATGATTTTGTAAAACTAGATCAATCAGGCAAGAAGGTTTGGTCAAAAAATGGAAATGGTATCTCTTCTAGATTAATATATTCAAACAATAAATTATTTTATTCCAGAGGAACGTCCATCGCTTGTGCAGATGCTGAAACAGGTACAGAACTATGGAGTACCGAAAACGCAATTAATGGGAACATAATAGCTGTAACAAATGATCGAATATATACCACTGATTATTTAGAAAACAATTTTTTAGGCGTTAATTATTTAAAAGCCTTTAATCTTGATGGAAACTTAGTGTGGGAAACAAAAATAAAGTATTCCGATTCAGACTCAATTAATTTTCCGTTTGCTATGAGTATAAACGGAAATGACATTTACATTGGAGTTTTAGCAGAAATCGGCAAATCAAATTTTGCTATTCTAAAATATCGGGATACCGGTGACAACGCAAAAAAAATATGGAACTGGCTTGCTCCGGAGGATTTTACCACCGAAGGGGTAAATGGAAGATTCAAAGATATTGCAATTGATGACAATTCTAATCTTCTTTTTGCAATGACAAAAGATAGTAAACAATATGTGTTCTCAATTTCAGCTCTTGGCAATCAAAACTGGATTTCAGAAACGAATCAAAATATCATAATAAGCAATCTAAGCGTAGATACTAAAGGGAATGTGTTTTCATCCTTTTCCACTATTGAAAAAACAGGAGCAAATGGAAGTATTTGGAATACTAAATTAAAAAAAGATTGGGAATTTGAAGGTTTAGCAGCAAATGCTCCCGTGTTGAGTGATGAAGGCAATTCAATTAGTATGAATTTTTCAAAGCTACTTACCGCAATTGATAACAATGGAAAGATACTGTGGGAGCAACACTATGAACCAGAAGAAGATACCGGACTTTCATCAGACGAACAATTCCACAGTTTCACCCTAAATAGAAATGGAGATATTATAGTAGTATGTAAGTTTGAAATAAAATGCTTCAAAGGAGATAACTCTGGATTATTAAAAGGTGGCTGGCCAAAGCTGTATGGTAATTATGGCAATACAGCAAGTAAATAGTTAAAAACATTGAATGAAAACAAAAAAAACAAAGACAACAGTAATAACTCTTGGGTGTTCAAAAAACCTTATAGATTCGGAAAATATTATCACTCATTTGAAAAATGATGGATATGATGCGTCTCATGAGAAAGGGGATATTGATACAGATACCATTATTATCAATACCTGCGGCTTTATTCATGATGCTAAAGCAGAATCTATAAATACAATCCTTGATTTTGTTGAATTAAAGAAAAGAGGAGAAATAAAAAACCTTTATGTTACCGGATGCCTATCTCAAAGATACAAGGATGACCTTGCAAAAGAAATACCTGAGGTTGATGGCTATTTCGGTACAAATATTTCTGACGTCTTGGCAAAATTTAATATCGATTATAAAAAAAATCTACTCGGGGAAAGACTGCCTACTACCCCACCTCATTATGCCTATTTGAAAATAGCAGAAGGTTGCAGCAGAAGTTGTGCTTTTTGCGCTATTCCCTTAATGAGAGGAAAACACAAATCAAGAGAAATTGAAGATTTAGTATTAGAAGCAAAAAAGTTGGTTGATAAAGGCGTTAAAGAATTGATATTAATATCACAGGAATTGACTTATTATGGTCTTGATATTTATGGGCAGAGATCGATTTCAAAACTATTGAATGAACTGGTAAAAATAAAAAACTTGCAATGGATTAGATTACATTATACTTATCCCGGAAGCTTTCCAATGGAGCTAATTGACACTATGGCAAAACACGATAAAATATGTAATTATCTAGATATTCCTCTTCAACATACCAGTGATTCCATATTAAAAAAAATGAAGAGGTTTGCGACTAAAAAAGATGCCCTCGATATAATCACATATGCGAGAAAAGTCATACCTGATATCGCGATACGAACTACTTTTATCGTTGGCTTCCCTGGTGAAACCGAGTCAGATTTTGAAGAATTATTAGACTTTATTAGAGAGAATAAATTTGATAGAGTTGGTGCATTTGAATACTCTCATGAAGAAGACACTACTGCTTTTTTGCTGGAAGACGATATCTCCGATGAAGAAAAGCAACATAGAATATCTTTGCTAATGGAGGTTCAACGCGAAATATCATACAACAAAAATACAGAAAAAATCAACAGTAAGCTTAAGGTATTAATCGACAGAAAAGAAGGTAACTACTATATAGGTCGCACTCAATACGATAGTCCGGAAGTAGATAATGAAGTATTAATTCAAACTGATAGTATCTTGAAAATAGGAGATTTCGTGAATGTCAAAATAACAGATGCCGAAGACTTTGATTTGTACGGTGAAGTCCAAATTTAAGCTTTTGGAAAAACATGCAAAATAAAATAATATCTAAATGAAGAAAAATATTGTTGTATTGGACAGTAAAGGAATGAATCCCGGAGATTTAGACTGGGATGAAATTCAAAAATTAGGAAATCTAAAAGTATATGAAAATACTAAGTACGAATCAATTGTAAAAAGAGCTGAAAATGCGGAAATAGTAGTAATAAACAAGTGTAAATTTGATCGTAAAATATTATCTTTATTACCAAAACTTGAATTTATCTGCGAATCTGCAACCGGGTTTGACAATATAGATATTGTTTTTGCAAAAAAACAAGGAGTATTGGTGAGCAATGTGAAAGATTATAGCACAAAATCAGTAGTACAACATGTATTTTCGTTGATTTTTGGACTTACAAACAAAGTAGAATATAATAACAATGAAGTAAAAAAAGGACGATGGGTAAATAGTGATTATTTTACCTTTTGGGATTATCCTATTACTGAAATTTCAGGTAAAACATTAGGCCTTTATGGATTTGGTAAAATAGCATCGGAAGTCGCAAAAATAGCACATGCATTTGGCATGAAAATTATCGCAAACAGAAAAAACCCAAACAAAGGTTATCCTGATTATGTCAAACATGTAACAATTCAAAAACTGTTCAGGCTAAGCGATATCATTTCACTTCACGCACCACTCACAAAGGAAAATACAGAAATAATTAATAGCAGCACTCTTTCAGAAATGAAAGAAAATGTATTAATAATAAATACAGCCAGAGGCAAGATGATCAATGAAAATGACTTAAAATCAGCTCTTGACAATAATACAATAAAAGCTGCCGGTCTAGATGTATTATCTACAGAGCCACCTCTTGAAAATAATCCATTATTGAATTGTGAAAATTGTTTAATCACACCTCACCAAGCTTGGACAAGTGTAGAATCGAGAAAAAGATTGATGAGTGGAGTTAAAGAAAACATAGAATCTTTTCTAAATGGGAAGGCTTTAAATAGAGTAAATTAAAGCTTAGCAAATAGTGTCTGCACAAAAAATAAAAAAAGGAGACAATCTCTTATCTCCTTTTGTAGCCCGTAGGGGAATCGAACCCCTCTTACCAGGATGAAAACCTGGCGTCCTAGCCGATAGACGAACGGGCCATTTCATTAAAGCGCTGCAAAGGTAAAACTATTATTTTTATTTTTCAAATAATTAATAAAAAAAATTAAAATCCCATTAAATCTCTTAGGAATCTTTTCCTTGTACTGAAAGTATCAAACAAGTCTTTTTCTATATTAAATGCAATTTTCTTGGCTTCTAATTTTCTTAGATGGTAAAGAAGTTCTTTAACATAAATCGCACTTTTCTCTCCAAAATGCGAATCGAGATAATCGTGAATAAAATTCAAGTACAGCTTTTCCAGTTCCTCGGGACGATTAGCAAATATATCCAACTCATACCTTTGAATCAACCCTATGTCATTCTTTTCATGTAAGTATTTCAAAAGATCCTTTCTGTTTTTTGTCATAACAAGCCATGTCAACATATCAGACTCCTCTGCTTTTTCCTCTACCAGCTTCGATATCTTTCTTACAACAGATTTCGAAAAAGAATCGACACAATCTTTTGTTCTCTTCAAGTATCTAAAATCTCCTGTATTCTCATAGATATCAAAAGCCAGATATCCTACTCTTTCGCAATCTTTTAAAATCAATGACGTCCTCAACTGACTATCCAAAAACAACCTTTTACTAATAACACCATCCGAATATAGCTCTTTTAATAACTGTTCATGCTCAACTGAAAATCCCTCATCTAACATAAATTTAGCTATTTCCATGAAGTCTGTCATATCATTGAAATACAATTTGTACCAATCCTCTTCAAGTTTACCGTACCTCTTTTTCAACCCAATATAAAACGTAATATAATACTTCTTTTGAAAATCATCACGTATAACAATAATCTTTTTTCTAAGTACTTCTATAAATCTATCCATATCTTCTTGCAGAGGAGAAGTGGATAAAAATAAATGAATCAAATCATTTTTGTTCTGATAAAAATAATAAGATTTCTCTATCATTTCATATATAAAATCATATCCTTTTATCTTCAACTCCGGAGCAAGTCCATCATCAAACATCATGAAAAATGATTCATGCATTTCAAATAATAAATTATTCAATTTTTCATGGTTAATCTTGCTTGTAACATAGGACAATTTATTCAACAAGTGCTTTATTATCTCAAAAGCATCTATAAATCTTTTTAGACTTATTTCATCTTTGTATTGATTGATTAAATCTTTTGATATATCAGTTAAAAGTGAAATTTGTTGTCTGGTAAACTTAACATTAACATCCGAAGAAGGAGGTAGTACTTCATCCAATAAACTTCCATACGAACTTTGAATATTATTATCTTTCAACTTATTCATAAAAAAGGCTTCAAAGAACAACCGGAAGTTTTTATCCTTGCTTGCATATGATTTGATAAAACCTTTCAATTCATCAACCTCAAGACCTTTGATAATATCGTTTAACCTACTTTTATTTTTCCTTACTACTCTATTCTTTCTCACTTTCGGCTTTTCGATCAATTTATCTACTTTTTTTCTCACTTCCAACGATGCCGCAACCAAATGCGGACAAGCTTTTTTTATCCTATATACATCACAAGTACAATTCACGTCAACAATACTCTCTTTATTGAAACGCATTTCAACCTTATTAGAATCTTTAAAGACGACTAATACCTTGCCTTTATACAACTCAGTAAACAAGGAAATATCCTTATTGTCTATCATAGTCTCCCCTTTGACATACATGTCTTCTGTAAAAAAACTATCCAATTTAATAAATGGAATCAATAATCTCATTTTCACTTCAAATTTAGCAACCGTACAAAATTAACATTTATTGTCATATTATATGCCAATTTCCCCAATATAGTTTAAAAAAAAATGCAATATTTAATCAATTCAAATAATCTATTAGTAACCCAAGGCTTAGACACACTAACACAAACTTGATTTCTTTTAAATAAATATATCGCAATATCATTTAGAAACAGCAGATTATAATATATTATTATAAATCACAATTTTCACAAAATGTATTTTATTAAAAAAAATGAAATGAATATCTTTTTTATCTTTTCATGAATTTCATTTAACATTTAACCTGAATTTTAATCTATGCATTTTAATCATTACTTTTGCACAATGAAATTAGTAATAGAAAACCAAATTTTAGCCCCAATTTATATTTGGAGCAAAATTGACAAAGCCTCTGAAGTCTTTATTGAGCGATATGACAATTACAATAAAAGAACTTACAGAAATAGATTTATAATACTATCGCAAAATGGTCCATTAACTATATCCATACCTTTAAAAAAAGGTAAAAACAGAAATCTCCGTTTTACTAACGTACAAATATCTTACGATAAAAATTGGATACCAAATCTCAAAAACACTATTAAAACATGTTATGGCTCTGCTCCTTATTTTGACTTTTATTTTGATGACTTAATGGATATTTTCAATAAAAAACACAATAGCTTATTTGAGTTGAACAATGAATTAAGAGCATTTATTACAAAAATCACTGAAATAGATACTCCCATAAACTTCACAAAAGAATATATTGCAGAATACCACAATGATTTTGATGATAGCAGAGATAAATTCAATCCTGTTAAAGATCTGAAAAATATTAAAAATTCAAATATAAAAAAATATCCGCAGGTTTTTGAATATAAAATCGGATTTGTGCCTAATGCAAGCATTTTAGACAGCATATTCAATATAGGAAATCAAACCGCATTAATAATATAACTAACTGCCTTTACCCTTCAAAATGAAATGAAATTGAAAATAAATTTGTCAATACTTTTTCCAAAACCTTTGATTCCTTCAATTCATTATCGTAGAGCAATACATTACCTATACCCGTTGAAATCTTAAGTTCCGGTGAAAATATAAAATACGGGAAAAAGAATTGAAAGCCAGCACCTATTTCAAACTGAAAATCATGGGGTGAAATTTTAATTAAATCCTGATTATTTCTCGCTTTGGAATTAGAGTTTACATCATATGTATATTTTATCCCTGTTATCGCATAAGCTCTCATATCGTTGTATGGTTGAGACTTGTATCTGACCAAAAAAGGGACATCTATATATACCGCCTCAAATCTTTTGTCTTTCACAATCTCACCCGACAAATTATTATAATAATCTATCTTCTTATCGGCAAAAGAGAACCCCGGCAATACACGTAAGTCAAAGTCATTCCCCAATTTCAAATTCACAATCATCTGAACATGAAAGCCAACACCTTTACTGGGCTCAACAATCAAATACTTTGATTCCTTTACAAAATATTCAGATTTTTTAAGCAGTAAATCTGATTTATTATATCCCAATGATATACCAAAATAATATGGTTTCACCTTATGATGCGAAAAATTCATCAATGATCTCATACCGGATCTTTGTGCAAATATTCCTGTATTTATCAAAAAAAATAAGCTAAATAGTATAATTAATTTTTTATTCATTTCTTTCCACTATATATTGAACAGATTCCTAACGACTGTATTTTATAATTATTTGATATAAATCCGGCATTATTCAAAATATTTAAAAAATCTTCATATGCAGGAAATGCCTGTACTGATTCAAATAGATATTTATACGCTTTTGGGTCTTTAGAAGTAACTTTCCCTATAAAAGGGAGAACATATTTAAAATAAATATTGAACCCATAACGAAAAAGTGCATTCTTAGGCCTGCTAAATTCCAAAATAAATAAGCTACCTTCAGGTTTCAAAACTCTATTCATCTCTTTAAGCCCTTTTTCTAGATTTTCAAAATTTCTAACACCAAAAGCAACTGTGATTGCATCAAAAGAATTATCATCAAAAGGCATATTCTCAGAATCTCCATGTATCATTTTTACTCTGTCTTGAAGATTCCTTTTATTGATTTTCTCCTTTCCGACTTTCAGCATACCTTTAGATATATCCAATCCTTTAACATATACATCAGCAATAGATTCAGCAGCAAGAATAGCCAAATCTCCAGTTCCTGTAGCTACGTCCAAAATTATTTCAGGCTTGGTTTTTGCCATCATATTTATTAAATTCTTCCTCCATCCCTTGTCTATCCCCATTGTTAGTACGTGGTTCAATAAATCATATTTGCCAGAGATATTATCAAACATCTTCTCTATCTGACTCTTTTTACCTGCATTTTGATCATATGGTTTTACTTTTTCTGCTTTGTTTTCCATCTTTTGTATTTAAGCTGCAAAGATAGACCAATGTTACAATTGTTTAAAAATAAATTAAAAAATATTACTTCAAATACCGGTTAATGCTATTTTATCTATATTTTTAAGATTTTTATCTGATTATTTTATTATAACATATTAAAATATCTACTTTTGAATTATCAAAACAAAAGAAATATGGATACTATTTTAAATATTCGAGACCTTTCAAAAAGTTATGGCCATATCAAAGCTGTGGATAAATTAAATTTAAAAGTAGAAAAAGGAGATATCTTTGGAATATTAGGACCAAATGGTAGTGGTAAAACAACTACCTTGGGGATGATTTTGTCGATTCTAAAAGCAGATTCAGGAAGTTTTGAATGGTTTGGTGGGCAGTTTGGGACTAATCCTAGAAAAAAAATAGGAGCTATATTAGAAACCCCAAATTTTTATCCATATAAAACAGGCATTGAGAACCTTAAAATCGTAGCAAAAATAAAGGGAATTAATAATTTTGATTTTGATAGCGTAATGAGATTAGTTAATTTGGAGCAACGTAAAACGTCCAAATTTAGAACATATTCACTAGGGATGAAACAGAGATTGGCTATCGCTGCCACAATGATTGGAAATCCTGAAGTCGTTATCTTTGATGAACCAACAAATGGACTTGATCCAAAAGGAATAGCAGAAGTCAGGACTATATTAAAACGCGTTTCAGAATCAGGCCGTTCAGTCATAATGGCATCGCATATCCTGGATGAAGTAGAGAAAATATGTTCACATGTTGCCATTATTAAAAATGGAAAGCTTTTATCAACCGGCTTGGTGGGTGAACTATTATCGGATGATTATTTAGTAGAAATTAATGCATTTGATGATGAAAAATTAAAATCATTTATGAAAAACAGTCCATATATCAATACAATCAAAAAAAGTAATAAATATTGGACCTGTACCGTTGACAAAAACATTCCGGCAGAAATAATCAGTAAAGAAGCTTTTAATAATGGTTTAATCCTTTCTCATTTTGTAATCAGGAAACAGAGTTTAGAGGAAGAGTTTTTAACCATAACCAAAACCTAATCTTATTCCAACTTCTTTATTACTAAGACAAAAATATAAAAATCATGAAAATTACAAAATTGATAAATTTAGAAATATTAAAATATAAGGATAATTCATTAGTTCAAATGCTATTACTATTTTTTTCATTACTTATGCCGACAGCTATTTTCGTAATGAAAAACATGCAAATCCCTATGTTACCAGGAGCTAATAGTTATTTTTCCTTTCCCCAAGTATGGGAATATCAGGCATATTCCGGCAGTTGGCTTTCCTTTTTCTTCCTTGGATATTTAGGCGTTTATCTTATCACTAGTGAGATTCAATATAAAACCATGCGACAAAATATCATTAGTGGGATGTCTAGAGCTGACTTCTTCAAGGGTAAAGTATATATTGCCGTTTTAATCAGTCTGTATGCAACACTTTTGTTTTTCATCTCTACCGCTGTAATTGGACTTTTACATCAAGACGCTTACGATTTGGCAGAGATTTTTGAAAAGCAAGCATATGTTATACCTAGATTTTTTCTATTGACGTTTGCATATATGATTTTTGGGATGATGATAGCTTATCTCATTAAAAAACCGGGATTATCTATGTTTTTTTATTTCTCCTATATATTATTTATTGAGCCATTGTTCAGGTGGTGGTTACATATTAAACTATTTGGACAAAGTAAATGGATTTTTTATTATCCAATGAATGCAATTGAGGATCTTGCTCCTTTACCATTATATAAATACGCTGAAAATTTTTCTCCCAAGAAAGATTTTTTTGTTTTGCTCAGCTATACTGAAGCTGCATCTATCAGTACTGTTTTTGTGATTATTTTCATTGCAATTTCTTATTATTTTTTCAACAAAAGAGATATCTAAAATTGTGATTTGATACTTTAAACGACACTGTTCATCACCTTTAACAAAACATTAATGTATTTCAATATAATATTTTGTTATATTTGCGTTCAAATAGTACCAGTATGATAAAGGTAAATAATTATTTTTTTTAAATCAATTATATTGAACCAAATAGATAAAATATTCTTTTCTACTACCCCCAAAAGCATCATGCTGAAGAATTATTTGTCTCCAATATTTTTTATATTTTGTTTTATTATACTTTTGAGCTTTCATTCAAATATTTTTTCGCAAAATACGATACAACAAGATACCATCGAAGTTGATAGCACTCAAGCTGTAAGACTAGGATTATTCAATAAAAAGAATAAAAACACATTTAAAATATTGTTTTCAGGCAAACCTGCCAGAGCCGGACTGTATTCATTAATCCTTCCGGGCGCAGGTCAAGCATATAACAAAAAGTATTGGTATGTCCCTATTGTTTGGGCCGGACTTGGTTGGTTTGGATATAAAGCAGTAATGTCAACGAAAACATATCGAAAAGCAAATTTGACATATCATTGTTTGATTAAAAATGGCGATGGCAGTTGTACCTATACAAATGCTAACAATGAAGTCTATTCACAAGCTACATTATTAAGACCAGAGCTAGACAGATTGAGGTTGACAAAAGAAAGAAATTGGGTCACCTTTGGGATTGTCTACCTTGTACAGGCTATTCATGCATATATACAAAGACATTTAGTTGATTTTGATCTAAATGAAAACTTAAGTTTAACCCCCTCATTTCATAACGGTACACCGGCATTGGGTCTAAGTTTAAACCTAAACAAAAAAAAATAAAAAATAATTCATTTTCCGTGCAGCGAACTGTCATAAAATAGTATCATATACTACATACACCCTTATTTACTATGAAATCATTTTGTTTTTAAAGTAAAAAAGCGTACTTTAGCCCTGAACATTTAGAAGCAACATATTTTTTATTTCATTTTTTAATCGAAACACATGAAAAGATTATTTCTATTCAACGTTATTTTTTTGTTTTGCATACAATTTTCTTTTTCTCAAAAATATGAAGATTATATTGGTGCAGGACATTCAAAAGATATTAAAATATCTTCCAGTAGTGAAAAAACAGAGTATCCTACACTTTTTGTAGCAAAGTCCCAAAACACAATTAATGGAGTTGGTATGGATGCTAAATTGATGGAAGCCTCTAGATTTTTATCGCAGGCAACACTTGGCGCCGATATTAATACAATCAAAGAGGTCGCAAAAATAGGTATAGAAAACTGGCTTGATTTGCAACTGGAAATTCCTGCAGAAAGCTATCTAGATAATGTAAGAGATATATTTGAAGTCACCAATCAATGGGAATATGATCATGGTGTTGATTCTGCTGATATAGACGAACGGGTAAATTGGTCGCACTTTATGTATAATTGGTGGGAGTACAATATGTTCAACGATGATTTGGTTCGTCAAAAAGTTGCTTTTGCTTTAAGTGAAATATTAGTCCTTTCATTTAATTCTGATTTGAGTGCATTTGGTGATGGCGTCGCATCTTATTATGACATTTTATCCCAAAATGCATTTGGTAATTATAAAGATATTCTAACAAAAGTGACATACCACCCTACAATGGGTTTTTATCTCAGTCATTTCAATAATCCAAAATCAGATCCCGAAAACAATGTTCACCCTGACGAAAATTACGCTAGAGAGATCATGCAACTTTTCTCTATAGGATTATATGAATTGAATAATGACGGCACTAGGAAAACTGATAGCAATGGTAATTTCATTGCCACTTATACAAATGACAATATAAAGGAAATGGCTAAAATATTTACTGGTTTGGGTCCAGCAGCAATTGTGCCCAACGAATGGGTAGACTCTCCTGATTTTGGCTATGGTCTTTGGATTACAGATGCAACAGTACCTATGAAAATGTATGAAGAGTGGCATGAACCTGGGGAAAAACACCTTTTAAATGGAGTAGTAGTACCTACGGGAAACTCCGGCAATAAAGATATTGAGTTAGCAATAGACAATTTATTTAATCACCCTAATGTTGGTCCTTTTATTTGCAAGCAGCTTATACAGAGAATGGTCAAATCTAATCCGACACCACAATATGTCGACAGAGTAGCTTCGGTTTTTAACGATAATGGTAGTGGAGTAAGAGGAGATATGAAAGCTGTTGTCAAAGCGATTTTATTGGACGAAGAAGCTAGAGAATGTGCTTGGATTAATCATCCGACAAATGGCAGACTTAGAGAACCACTTGTACGTTATACTCAATTTGCCAGATCAGTAGATAAAGATCAAGCTTACGGCAATTATTGGAATATTGGATATGGATTTTGGCAGGATGCAGGGCAGATGATACTGTCTTCTCCTTCCGTTTTTAACTTTTTCTTACCTTATTTCCAACCAAATGGCCCCATAGCTGATGCTAAATTAATAGCTCCCGAATTTCAAATCCACAATTCAAGAACCAGTATCGGCTATATTAATCATGTGTTTGAGTGGACCGCATATAGTTACTTGATGAGCAATTGGCTTGGAGATTCTCCCAATGTATCTACGGATTTCTACAATTATGAACCGATGACAAGAGATCCTGAAGTATTTTTGAACTACATAGATATTGTTTATACATACGGAATGCTAACAGATAGAACAAGAAGAATAATTAAAAATAATTGTAATAAAATAGAACGAGGAGAATTTAAAAGAACGAGAGCCCAATTAGCTTTGTATCTAATGATGATCTCTCCCGACTATAATATTTCAAAATAATTAAAACCAATACAAATGACAAAAAATAAAATATCAAGAAGAAAATTTATAGGTAATATTGGCAAGGTTGGATTGGGTGCAACAGCTTTTTCATCAATCATAAGTATGAAATCTCTCGCAAACTCTATCATTTCAACCCCTGGTTTTGGTGGAGATTATAAAGTATTAGTTTGCTTCTTCCAAGGTGGTGGCAATGACTCATTCAATATGCTCATACCAAGAGGTGATACTGAGTACGATACTTACAAAACAACAAGGTCTAATCTAGCAATTGAAAAGGACGAACTTCTGTCTATCAATGCAGTTAATGTAGGAAACAGAAAATTTGGTTTGCATCCTTCAATGCCTGAAATTCAAAGCATATTTAATAGAGGAAATATCTCATTTCTTTCAAATATAGGAACATTAATCCAACCTACAACTGCTCAGCAGGCTCTTGATGAATCTGTTCCTTTGCCCCTAGGTCTGTTTTCACATGTCGATCAAGCACAAGAATGGATGACAGGTAAACCTCATAAAAGAGTCATCAAAGGTTGGGGAGGAAGGATAGCTGACAATATGAAAGCCTTAAACGCAGATAACGGTATTTCAATGAATATATCGCTTTCAGGAACAAACATCTTCCAAAATGGTGAAAATACAATTGAATTTTCTATCGGGTTTGAAGATGAAGCCCCAGGAATAATAGGCTATGGCGATCAAAATTGGAACAACTTCGGTCAAGCTCTTACAAGCGGAATTGATAGCCTACTGGAACATAATTATAATGATCCATTTAAACAATCCTATGTGAATGTGATACGGGATTCTAAAAAAGCTATACAAAACTATAATGAGGCAATCAACGAAACAGAAGATCTAAGCACAGAATTCTCCAACAATGATATTTCGCGAGCATTCAAGTCAATAGCAAAAATGATAAAAGCCAATACCTTACTGGGTTTTAAACGTCAAATATTCTTCATTGAGAATGGTGGCTGGGATCACCATGACGAATTATTGGATAATCAAAGTGCTATGCTAAGAGACGTTAGTATTGGTTTTGGTGAGTTTGACAAAGCAATGACCGAATTGAATATGCAGGACAACGTCACTACCTTCAGTATGTCTGAATTTGGTAGAACCCTTACTTCAAATGGTAATGGTACAGATCATGCATGGGGAGGAAATGTTATGGTAATGGGAGGTGCTGTCAATGGCAAAAAAATATTTGGGGACTACCCTACTCTAAACCTCGATAATCCACTAATGCTTTGGGATGGAGTGCTTGTCCCCACGCTTTCTACAGATGAATATTTTGCTGAATTAATTCAGTGGTTTGGTGCTCAAGATAGTCTTATACCTGATTTATTTCCTAATATTGCAAACTTTTATGATGTAAATTCAAATCAAAAACCAATAGGCTTTATGAATTTTTAATTTTATTTTCAAATATAAAACAGTTAAAATGAAACATATATTTTCAATAATAATAATAGTTTTTACCATAAATATAGCTAATTCACAATGCTATCCCGACAGACACAACACTACTTGGTTTGACGCTTGGATATCATGCACCAAAAGTCAAAACCCTAATACCGTTCGAGGTGAATCTCATTGGATAATGTATGATCTTGGATATATTTACAAACTTGAGGATGTACATCTTTGGAATTTGAATGACCCAAATCAATTAGATAACGGTGTTAAAGATATAATTATCGACTACTCGCTCGATGGTAATACTTGGAGCGAATTCGGAATAAAATCCTTTGATAAAGCGACCGGAAGAAGCATCTATGAAGGAGACGATGCATTCAGCTTTAATGGAATAAAAACCCGATATCTATTATTGACAATACAAGATAATTGGGGAGGAGAATGTGTTGGGTTTTCTGAAATAAAAATAGGAGTTTCTCCAATAACAGCTACAGAAATGGTTAATTTTGACTTAGATTGTAATGAAAAAAATGGTTTTACCGAATTAGAATGGTCTCTTACCAACGATTCAAAAACCGTAGCTTTTGAAATTGAGAGAAGTTACGACCAAAACAACTGGATAAAAATACATGATACCGGCAATATTGCCGTAAAAAACACCATAAAGAAGTATCGCTATCAAGATAATTCGAAAAAAGACGCCTATTACCGAATTAAAATTACTGATGATATAGGGAAACAAGCTTATACAGATGCAAAGTTCTGTTCAAAATCAAACATAATCATAACAGCTTATCCCAATCCATTTCTAAATGACTTTAAAGTTGATATTGTGGCACAGAATGATGATCCGATTATATACAGTCTTAGTGATATATACGGTAGGATTATTTCAAACGGCATAATAAAACCTGATTCTAGAATAAATAATATTAGCTTTGACAGACTTGATTTGAAACCGGGTAATTATTTTTTTATCGCTAGACAGGGCAGTAAGTCAGGACAACTAAAAATGATTAAAATGAATGCAATCAGATAATTTACTGAAAAGTAACACATATACCTTTTACAAGTTTGTTTTACTATTTTTAGTATTACTCCTGACGCGATTTCACTCTTTTGGTCAATCCCATGGTTATTTTTTACAAAAAGGAAAAAAGATTGAGATACCTTTTAACTACGTAAATGGATTGATAGAACTTAATGTAAAACTGAATGATGTAAACCTCAAATTTATATTTGATACCGGTTCAGAACACACTATTTTATCTAATAATGTTCTAGCTTCGCTGCTTAATATTGTTCCTTCAAAAGAAATAGAAGTTTATGGAGCTGATTTTACTAAAAAAATAAAGGCTTATATTACTTACCCTGTAAATATAAAAATATTTAATTCCTACATAAAAAATAATAGCGTTACTACATTAGACGTAAAGTCATCACAAAACGATATTGAAAAGAAAAATCCTAGCTTTATAGTGAGAAATATGCCGATACTCTTGCTCGAAACCGACATTTTTAATTTTAATATGGCAGAAAATGGAATTCAAGGAATATTGGGTGCTTCTTTTTTCTCAAACTCTATACTTAAAATTGACTATAAAAAAGAAAAAATCACAGTTTATCCCTATGACTACAATCTATCCTTAAAATCCTATAAAGAAATGCCCGTTCATTTTGTCGGACATAAACCCATAATAAAAACTAAAATTAAAATTAATAAGGATGATTTGGTGACTGATATAAATATCCTAATGGATACGGGGAGTTCAATACCTCTATTGTTTCTTGACAATATTGATTCAAAATTATTATTGCCAAAAAAAACAATAATTGGAAAGCTGGGAATAGGGCTCGGTGGAAATCTGAATGGTTACATTGGATTAATTGATAATATAGAATTTGGCAAATTTCAATTTCATGGACAAATATCCAAATTCCAATATATAGACTCAATAAAAACAAAAACAATAAATAAGACAAGAGACGGAATATTGGGAAATGACATTTTAAAAAAATTCACAATTATTATTGATAATTTTAGGAAAACCCTCTATTTCAAACCAAATAGAGATTATTACAAGCCTATAAAATATGACAAAAGCGGTATAAATATTTTTGCAACCGGTAAAAATCACAATCAGTTTTATATTAAAAGTATTATCAATGGTTCTCCTGCAGATATCGCAGGGCTAAAACCAAATGACAGAATTTATTCTGCCCAATATTTTAATTATATATTTTGGTCACATGAAAAACTAGTCAATCTTTTTAAGAAAAAAGATAATAAAAAAATACGCTTAAAAATAATTCGTAACGGGAAAAAACACGTATTTAAGTTTCGCCTGAAAGATATGCTAAGATAAAACGACCAATCACAAAAGGAGGATGCCGCCCAGCTACCATCATATCACCCCCAAGGCAAGATCGGGGGGATTTGTTTAAGTCGTAAATAAATTTGCGACACCATTTAAAGACCGCTCCCCTCTAAAAGGCGTTTCAAATTCATTTGAAACATTACAAATAAAGACACAAAGTAGGACTTGAAAGCACGCAATAGCGTGACTTCAAAGCCGGCTTTTGAAACGGATAACATACAAAAAATCCGGATATTTCATCAATTTCAAACAAATTATATTATATTTGCCCTATGGATAAGCAAAATATCAATAATATCCACGACAAATTCTTCAAATCGATAATGTCCAATATCGAAGTTGCGAGGGATTTCTTCAAAACATTTTTACCTGAAGACGTATTAATCACCATTGATCTAAACACATTAAAATTTACTCAAAACAGTTTTATTTCCGGTAAACTAAAAGAGACTTTTGCCGATTTGGTCTTTGAGTGCAAACTTAAAAACAGTGGACATAGTGTCTATATTTCTATACTTCTTGAACATAAAAGCTATCCCGATAAATACTCTTATGTTCAGACATTGGGATATGTCGTTGAAGGATATCAGGCGCAGATTAAAGCAGGAAAGCCTTTAGAGCCCATAATTCCTGTACTTCTTTACCATGGTAAACAGAAATGGGAGTTAAAAACTTTAAAGGATTTAATTCCTTATCTACCGGAAGACATTGAAAAGTATATCCCTCAATTTGACATTAAATTTTTGGATTTGAAAAAATTCTCCGATGAAGAATTACTCAATATCGGCAACTCATTTTTATCTTCAGCTCTTACGATTCAAAAATACAGCCACAACCCTATTGAGTTGATAAAAAAGGCTGAAAATATTTTCGGAACCCTATTTCCGGAAGGAATGGGGAACTTTAGCAAAGTATTAATTGTTTACTACTTACAGTTGGTAGAGATAAAAGAAGTGCAATTACTGGAAATAATTGAAAAAATACCTCCAAAAGTAAAAAAAGATTTTATGAGTACTTATGAATTAATAGAAAAAAAAGGTATCGAAAAAGGTATCGAAAAAGGTATCGAAAAAGGTATCGAAAAAGGTATCGAAAAAGGTATCGAAAAAGGTATCGAGAAAGGTATCGAAAAAGGTATCGAGAAAGGTATTGAGAAAGGTATTGAAAGAAAGACTATTGATGTCATAGTAAGGGGATACCAAAAAGGTGCTACCATCGATTTCCTTGCAGACATTACCGGTTTAAGCAGGGAAAAAGTTAAAAAAATCATAAAAGAAAATAGTAACTGATACCTTGGGCTAACAACAAACACTAGTTTGTCGCAAATAAATTTGCGACACCATTTAAAGACCGCCCCACTTTAAAAGGCGTTTCATATTCATTTGAAACATTACAAATGAAGACGCAAAGTAGGACTTGAAAGCACGCGATAGCGTAACTTCAAAGCCGGTTTTTGAACTCATAATTCACCATTCATAATTCATCATTAATTTCTTTTGTCTTTTGTCTTTTGTCTTCCAAACTTTTAAACTTTTGCCTTTGTCCTTTGAACTTTTCTTGCCAAGCTACCTCCCAGCCTCCTGTTTCTCCGCACGCTCCGAAACCGGAGTAGCTCCATCCCGCACATTACCCAAATTCAATAAATCAATCTCTTCTAATCAATTCATAATTCATAATTCACCATTTATTACTTTTATCTTTTGTCTTTTGTCTTTTGTCTTTCGTCTTTTGTCTTCCAAACTTTTAAACTTTTGCCTTTGTCCTTTGAACTTTTCTTGCCAAGCTACCCTCTGACTCCCCATTTCTCCGCTACACTCCGAAATCGGGAGAACCGCATCCCGCACATCACCCAAATTCAATAAATCAATCTCTTCTAATCAATTCATAATTCATAATTCACCATTTATTACTTTTATCTTTTTACTTTTATCTTTTGTCTTTTCACTTTTGCCTTTGAACTTTGAACTTGACAACTCTACCTCACCACTGTCACATCTCCGCTCACTACCCTCTCCTTTCCATGCTCATCACGGTATTTTATCACATAGACATATACGCCTTGCATGACTTTCTTGCCGCGGTATGTGCCGTCCCAGACGATTGTATTGCCGTGGGTGGAATATACCGCATCGCCCCAACGGTCGTATATCTTGCAGGATAGTATTTCTATGCTTTTCGGTGTCTTTATACTCCAGATGTCATTGGTGCCGTCTCCATTGGGGGTGTAGATATCCGGTATGTATATCTCCGGTTGCCTGATAGTGATGGTGAAAACGGATCGGTACTCACATCCGGATTTGTGTGTTAAATCAATTTCTATTTTTATGTCTTCTTCGGGTTTTATGGTGGTGGTAAGGCAGGTATCGCAACTTACTAT
>JALSPK010000107.1 GCA_026986005.1 Saprospiraceae bacterium | reverse complement strand
AATTACTTCTTACATCCTTTAAGAATAGGAAAAAGAAAAATAAAAATATAAAAAATGAAATAAACATAGAGATAGCATCAACAGAAGAGTCTAAAATGGCAGGACATAGTAATAACCCCTTATCCCATAATGAACATAGACTAATTAAGAAATCTTTATTTTTTGTACATGGTGTTATTTTGTCATTAATACTTTCATATCCTGTTACAGCACACCATAATCCTACTTTTAAGTGTAATCCCAACTGCAAACATTGCGCATACGATTGTAAACCGACATCAAAAAGTATGTCTTTTGATAATATAAACTTTAGTCAATTAAAATATTGAATATAACTATAAATCAGTGGTGAACATTATCCTTTCCCTAGTGTGAATATATTCTTAGAAGGTTGTGACCCCTATTTTTATTTATTTTCTTCCTTATGTTGTCATCCTCACTAACCTTAACCGAAATATATATATACCATATACATTAGGTTTAAATGGAGGTGATCAAATGATACAAAATATAATTCAGAGAATGAAAAACGGACCAGTACCTAACGGACCATGTAACACACGGAGCCAGCGATGTAAGGTGATAGTTTAAAGTATTATTCCTCTACATTATTTATTTTTTATATAAGAGGTGATAGTAATATGAAAATGGAAGATGATAAAATTAAGTACCTATTGTTTATTCCTGTAAATGATGGAACTTTGATTTTTAATATTTTAACACGGGGCCTTGAGTTGGTTCCCTGTACTATAAACAATATAAGGGAGCTGTATGATTGTGGGAATGAGATATTGAACAAGTTGAAGGAGAAAATGATAATTTTGGATGAAAGTGTGGATTCGGATGCGTTGTTGAAATATATTTATAATACCTTTAGATATCGCGCAGAGGATAAACTCATAATCACAGACGCATGGACTTACAGATGCAATTTTTCCTGTGTTTACTGCCTTCAGCAGAATATAGGTGTTAACAATAAAGAGTTACTGCCAGAAGAGAGGGTAGAATTATGGAGTGCTTTAAAAGATATTTTCAGAGTTAAATATTTGGATGTGGTATTATTTGGTGGAGAACCATTCTATGATATAAATTATGTAGAAAAACTACTAAATGTTGCCACAGATAATCTACCAGAATTAAGAAATATAGGTGCTGTGACTAATGGTGCGTTTCCTTCAAAAAATAAAACTATTAATCTGATAAAAAAATATGATTTTAAATATGTTCAAATCACTCTTGATGGCCCTGAAGAAATACACAATCAAAGGAGAATTTTTAAAGATTCTGCTACAGGAACATGGAATGTAATTCAATCTAATATTAGAGACTTGCTTGAAAATACGGATGTTAACATAGTAATACATTCTGTAATTGATTCTCAAAATTGGGAAGTATACGGAGAAATGCTGGATTTTATGATAAAGAAATACAGAAAATGGATATATTCTGAATATCCAAGAATAATATTTAATTTGGGTATGGAAAGTCATCCCTTCGGATTCTCATACCATACTAAGATAAATATACCTCGGTTGAAAGAGTATGGCAAAATATATCTTCATGTGTTAAAAGAAGCAGCCAAAAGGAATATTACGGTAATTGATTTTATGGGATCTATTATGTGTTCATTGAATAAAAATAATGAAGTCATATTAGGGCCAGATGGTGCAGTATATAAGTGTGTCTCGGCGATAGGACTTCCATTTTTTAGAGTTGCCGACAGAAAAACTATTTTAAACTCACCCGAGAAATTTATAATTAATTATTCTAAATACATCGAAGGACTAAAGCCAAATCCGGATTGCTTTTCTTGTAAATATTTCCCAGTATGTGGCGGTGGGTGTTATTATAATGCATACATTGAGAATAAAAAATATGATTGTTGGTATCCCATCCATGATATAATGTTACCTGACATGGTAAAAATTCTTTATAAAGCAGAAGAGGTAAATTTTAATATATACAAACTTCATGGCTGGATAGAATGAGCTTTATTGAGATGAGTAACGTATGGAAATACTTCGGAAAAGGAAAGAGCAAAAGGGCTGTGTTAAAAAGTGTAGATTTAAATATAGATAGGGGTGAATTTGTTGTTATTGCTGGTAAGAACGGTTCTGGAAAAAGCACATTAATAAAGTTAATGGTTGGTTTACTTATCCCAGATCAGGGGAAGATAAGGGTACTGGGAATGGATACGGTAAAGCACTGGAAGAAAATTGCAAAGGAAATAGGTGTTGTACTGGGTGGAGACAGAGGATTATACTGGAAACTAACGGGTGCACAAAACCTAGAGGTATTTGGAGGGCTTTATAATGTTCCAAAAAGAGAGTTAAAGGAGAGAATTGACCATCTCCTCTCTTTATTCAACCTTGCTGAGTTTTCCAATGAACGTGTTGAAAATTATTCCACAGGTATGAGAAGGAAGTTGCTTCTCGCTAAAGCGTTAATTCACAAGCCCAAAATACTTTTTCTTGATGAGATTTTCAGTGGTATTGATCCGAAATCTTACAAAGACATACTTGAGATTTTGTTAAACCTTAACCAAGAGGGACACACAATAGTAATGGTCTCACATACATTGCATGAATTACCTAGAAATTTTAGAATTTTGATATTAAAAAATGGAAAAATAACATATGATGGAAAAATAAGTGATATTTTAATAAATACAAATGTAAGGATAGTTGCCATTATAAATGGAAGGGAAGTTGTATATGATACAGACGAGCAGGGTATAATGGAAACCATGAAAAAGATTACTGCCCTTAAACCGACAAATATAAAAATTGAGCGTGAAACAATATATGATGTGGTGAGGGAGCACATATGAAAAATGATATTGTTCATATTTTAACAATA
>JALSPK010000106.1 GCA_026986005.1 Saprospiraceae bacterium | reverse complement strand
TGGATATTCGTTTAGCAAGGCGCATTCGGCGAGTTTTGCCGTGGAGTCATTTCAGAGTTTGTATCTCAAAACGTATTATCCTGTGGAATTTATGGTAGCGGTCATCAACAATTTCGGTGGTTTTTACCATACCGAGACGTATGTGCACGAGGCAAAGATGGCGGGGGCGAAGGTACATCCACCTTGTATCAACAATAGCGATTTGCTGACGGATATAGAAGGAGAGGATATATATTTGGGATTTGTACATATATTGTCATTGGAGCGTAAAGTGGCGATGGAAATAGTGCGAGAGCGAAGACGAAACGGATTGTACGATAGCCTTGAAGATTTTATGGACAGGATTGATGCCGGCAAGGAGCAAATAGACCTGCTGATACGAATAGGGGCATTCCGGTTTACAGGCAAAAACAAATATGAATTGATGTGGCAAAAGAAT
This sequence comes from Saprospiraceae bacterium, assembly GCA_026986005.1. Classification (GTDB taxonomy): domain Bacteria; phylum Bacteroidota; class Bacteroidia; order Chitinophagales; family Saprospiraceae; genus JADJGA01. The sequence continues at coordinate 2,424 of JALSPK010000106.1, read as the reverse complement.
GCGTTGATGAATCGTGTGACTGTATATGCGGAAGCGCCGCAATTGTTTGAGGAATATCGTGAGGAGTACGAGTTGCCTGTTTTGGAAGAAGGTGAGTACGATCAGGTATTTGACGAGTTGGAACTATTGGGATTTCCTGTTTCGATGTCGCCTTTTGATATGACTACAGAGGACTGCAATACGGGGCTAACGGCGAAGCAGATGTCTGAGAATACAGGTAAAATCATAGAGATAGCGGGATATTTTGTTACGCGCAAATATGTGAGGACGGTGCACAAGAAATTGATGAATTTCGGTACATTTATCGACAGGGAGGGCAGATTTTTCGATACGGTACATTTTCCGCAAGCCTTGGCAAAGTTTCCGTTTAAGGGACGTGGCATTTACAGGATAAGAGGCAGGGTGACAGTTGAATTTGATTTTCCTTCGATAGAGGTGATTACGATGGAGAAATTGCCGTTTGTGAAGGACGGTCGGTATTGATATTGAGTAAAAATGCAGAAGAATACCGTTTACCCCTGTGTATTTTGCTCGGAATTATTGGTGATTTTATGATTTTTTTTGTAGATTTGTCGGAGGAATTGGGAGGGGCGAGAGGAGGAATAATTAAAAAAACATATAATGTGTATTTCGAAAGAATTAATAGAAAATAGAATTAATAACTTTTGGGGCTATGGAAATCTTCATTCAGACTTTTGGTTTGTTTCCATGGAAGAGGGAACAAGCGGATATATAGATGAATTGAAAGAGAGATTTATTAAAACAAAAAACAAGTCTGTACTTGATTGTAAAGAAGATATGCTTGATATTCCTGAACATATTCGGTATTATAGTGGAACAAGACCTCCTCTTCAAAGTACAATATCGAAATTAATTAGAGTTCTTTTAAATATAATAGGCAAGCAAAATGTAAATACCGAGGATATTAGGAGATTTCAAAGAGATAAATTTGGTAGATTAGATGGTAATCATTGCAGCTTAGAATTTATGCCTTTGCCCGTTCCAAAAACTGATATGTGGATATATGATTGTGTTGACATTACTTATTTATCAGACAGAGAAAGTTATAATTCTAAAGTAATGCCAGAAAGGATTATTCTTTTCAAAGAATTAATTAATAAAAATAAACCAAAAGTTGTCATATTTTATAGTTTGAATTATTTTAAAAAGTGGGAAATGATTAGTGATTCTGTTTTTAGTAGTATTGGGGAGCGTATATGGCTAAGCAGAAGCAAAAATATGAATTTTTATATTATACCTCATCCTCAAACATTTGGTATGAAAAATAGTGACTGGGATAATTTCGGAAAATCAATTAAGGAAACGCTAACATTTTAAACAAATTTTTATGAAAACTTATAATTCATTTATTGATTTATTTGAGAAATCAATAAAACCGCTAACAAAAGAAAATCCGGAATGGATTAGGTTAGATGGTGAAATAAAAGGTGGCAATAGGCAGGTATTTGGTAAATTCAAATACAATAATAAAGTTTGGAAAATAAACTCTGATTCACATATCGAAAAATTAAAAAATTGCATATCAATCTTTAATGAACGGTGAATTACCATTTACAGAAAATTATACAAACAAAAACAGACTTCTAACATTAGAGCTAAAAGACAATATAGGTTTTAAACATTTATACATTTATATAAGTAAATAATTATAAAAGATATGAAACATCAAGATAAATTAATGTCAGAATATTTGCAATACATATCAAATTTCAATCTTAAATCCGGTTTAAAAGATTTTATATCCTTTTTTAAGACAATTGATGAATTTAAAATTGAATTATTTTATAAAGATAAAATAAATATGCATGACATTAGAATTTGTAATAAATCTGAAAAATTACAGAAGAATTTCGGGAGAACTAAACAACCTTTTTCAATGGTTGTATATCAAGATTATTTTTCCTTTTATATAAGAGGTAGAAATAATATGTTCAGAGATGATAAATTATGTAAAAAATTTAGTAATTGTCATAAAAATAATTCAGGCGAATTGATATTTAAACTAACTAACCCACAAGAAATAAAATCTCTATTGGATTATATTTTCATCGATTCATTGAATATAAAAAGAAAAATTTCGTAAGGATTTAATAATTCACCAATTACAATTCACCATTCACATTAAAACTATTTAATTCTTTTTTTCTCTTCCGACATTTCTCTTTCATAATGTCGTACTTTTGACACTAATTATCCCTATGTTCAAAATCATCGGTTTCTCTTAGTCTTTTTATAATTAAGTACACAAGAATTCCCAAAATTATAGCTATTATCAATATATAGAAAATTATAATTAACATTGGTATATTTGTCATTTGTAGTATAGAAAAAACCGCTATTGTATTTTTACCGCAGTTCCATAGGCCAAAATTTCCGACATGCCCTGCATAATCATCGAAGTGG
>JALSPK010000105.1 GCA_026986005.1 Saprospiraceae bacterium | reverse complement strand
AAAGTGCTTGATTTTTGAAAAATAAAGATTTTTGATGAGATTTTTGTCTTTCTGAGAATTAGTGATGCCTTAGCATCAGTAATTTGAATAAAGTAAAAATATCGCGAAAAGATTATTTTTGAATTTTGATGACTTTATGGACAGACACTAAATATAATAGTTTTTTAGAAAGGTAATCAGTTTGTTTAAAGCTTTAGCTCTGTGGCTGATTTTGTTCTTTTCATTTATCCCTATTTCTGCAAATGTTTGATCGTAGCCGTTTGGTCTGAAAATAGGATCATATCCAAAACCTGAATCTCCTCTTTTTGATAAGCTTATTTCACCTTCGATTTTTCCCTCAAAAGTATGTAATATGCCATCAATTATTAGAGCGATTACTGTTTTGAAATGAGCTCTTCTATTTGATTTGGTCTTAAGTTTTTCTAATACTTTATTCATGTTCTTATCATCATCCCTATCTTCTCCCGCATATCTGGCAGAATATATCCCAGGTTCTCCGTTCAAAGACTTTACGACTAATCCAGTATCCTCAGCAAAACAGTTGTAACCATAGTTGTCGTATATATATTGTGCTTTTTGGATCGCGTTCCCCTCAATAGTACTTCTTGTTTCAGGAAGCTCCTCTTCAATACCCATATCATGCAACATCTTTAAGGAGATGAGAAGATTTTTTGGTAATAACCTATTTATTTCAATTATTTTATTGTTGTTTGATGTGGCAAATACCAGTTCTTTATAATCAGCCATTGAATGTTTTTTTTAGTTCAATCCAAAGATTTCTTTTCAAATTAATATTGCTTTTGATTTTATCTAAATTGTCGCTTAATAATAAAGATAAACTATCAAAATGATTCCATTTATACATGGAGATTTTTGCTTGAATATCAAATGCACTAATATCTAAACCAAAACTCAAAATGAATTTGGATTTGTCCTGTTGTTTAACTTTATGTATAGAAACCCTCTCATTGAAATCGAATTCTCTAATGATGCAATCCTTATCAATATCAAAACCAATTGCCGTTAATATAGTTTTTAAAAATTCTATCGAAGTAGGATTAAACACGCCTTTTGATAGTAATATTGATAATGTACTTTTTTGTATTCCATTTTGAATGACCTTTTTGCCAGATGTTGAGTCCTTAATTACATAAATATCTGTGTTTGAGAAAATACTCATTTGAAATAAAATTTTAATATTTATAATTTATCAAAATAATAAACTTATTTTGTAGATAATTCAGCAAAAACAGTAATTTTATTTTAAAAAATGTTAAATTGCAACCGAATTTGTGTTTTTATAGAATAAGTTATTTGAAATATAATGCAAATGTAGAGTTTTTTTAACTGATGTTGCCTAACATGCAGTAATAAAATTTTATAATAATTGTTTTTGAAATATTAAACTGATAGTTATGAATGATATTAAGGTTACAAAAATTGAAAAATCTAGAGTAAAAGATTTTGATTTTAGTAATATGCCTCCCTTTGGTCATGCATTTACTGACCATATGTTTGTCGCAGATTATATTGATGGAGAATGGAAAAATTTTGAAATAAAACCTCTTCAGAATCTCTCTCTTCATCCTGCTAATCTGACGCTTCATTATGGACAGACAATTTTTGAAGGAATGAAAGCTTTTTTTACTGATAAAAACGAACCTATACTTTTTAGACCAAAGGATCATGCAAAAAGATTTAAACGTTCGGCTGTTAGAATGAGTATGCCGGAGATTCCTGAAGATTTATTTCTCGGTGCAATTAAAGCACTTGTGAAAATGGAAATAAATTGGATACCCAAAGAGGTTGGTAGTGCTTTATATTTAAGACCGTTTATGATTGCAATGGATGATGTCATTGGTGTAAAACCATCAAAGACATATAAATTTGTTCTATTGACACTTCCATCGGGGCCTTATTATAGTAGACCGTTGAGCTTAAAGGCATCTATGAATTTTGTAAGAGCTGTAAAAGGTGGAATAGGGGAAGCTAAAACTGCCGGCAATTACGGTGCGTCTTTATATCCTTTTAATTTAGCCAAAGAGCTTGGATATGATCAATTGATGTGGCTTGACGCAAATGAACATAAATACGTTCAGGAGATAGGTACAATGAATATCTTTTTCGTGATTGGAGATACTGTAGTTACACCAATGTTGGATGGAGCAGTATTACATGGAATTACTAGAAATAGTATTATCACTATATTCAAAGATAACGGCTACAAAGTAGAAGAAAGATTGATATCGACTGACGAATTGATTAAAGCATATAACAAAGGTCAGTTGAAAGAAGTTTTTGGTTCGGGAACGGCTGCAATAATAGCAAAAATTGACAAACTTGATATCAATGATAAGATAATGACTTTTGATACTGAAACATTTAAAGTGGCTGATTTTGCTAAAAAATATATTAATGATGTTAGGAAAGGAATTATTGAAGATAAATATAACTGGATAGAGAGGATATAGAAATTATTAATGAAATATTGATTTATTTGAGCATTGGTGAATTCCGATGCTCTTTTATTTTTTAGTTTAACGATTACGATAGGACGGGCTTCTGTATGAAATCGTGGAAATAAAATTATTTATTGGATTATTTTCTATTGATTAATGGTATTATTTATTATTTTTGGAGATTCGAAGCCAATTTGATTATAAAAGGTTGTAAATTTATAGCTTTTTTTTGACATTAAATTGGTGTGATTGTTCTTTTTAATTTAAACTTATGAAAAAAATACTGTTTCTTTTTATGTTTTTTTTGCTTAGCATCAAAGCTAATGCTCAATTCGGCTTTGGTACAGTCAAGGGAATTGATTTATATCAAAAGTATAATAATCCAATTGATAAAATTGCTCATAACGGAGCAGGAAACACTTTGCTCAATTTTATTTGGGGTCCCAGATTGTGGCTTGGTGGTAAGAGTTTTTCCCTATCTTTAGAGGCTCAAATAAATTTGGGGATTACTTCCTTGGCATTGAAGGACTACAAGGGGTTGGGGGCAATTTCGTTTCCCGCATTATTAAAATTTAACTACAAGGGTTTAAGTGGATTTTATCCCGGATTTGCTGATGGTTTTTCTTTAGGTGTTGGTATGCAATGGTTTAAAACAGAATTATTCTATCTGTCAGACAAGTACAGTAATCTAGGTGTACAAAGAGAATTTAATAAGGTCTATATAGCTCAAATAGATTTTGGCTATGGTTCATTTGGATCTTCAGGAGCAATGTATCTTAGGTATGGAAGAAATTTTGAAACTAAAGCTTCAGTATTTAATATCGGCTTGGTCTTTAGTGTTAATAAACTGTATATTAAAAAGCATCTAAAATACAAAAAGAAAAGAGAGGGATAAAATAAAAAAAGCCCGTGCTATCTCCATATCACGGGCATTACTCAATTTAATAACCAAAACTCGATTAGTATAATACAAATACCGTGCCAAAAATTTAAATATATTTAAAAATGTATATGTTTTCTTGCCTAAGTAAGTGTGTATTTATACAAAATCTAAAATATATATATATATTATTCAGAATATTTATCTCATTGCAAGTGGATTTAAGTACTTGTTAATTAGTTGTGTGTGGAATATTTCTTTTGGGGTTTGAGTAAAAAGGCTATGTGTATTATAGGGCTTGTAGATATGTTGTTAAAAAGGTTGTTATTCATTTAATTATGTATAAATGCCAATTTAAAATTGTAATAAACTGAGCTATTGTAAGCATTAAATTACAAAATACTGTAACGATTTTGCAGATTTAAACGAATAATGCACTCGTTATGCTATCCGCTAAAAGCTTTCCTGATCTTGTCAACTTATAATTATTGTCTTTGTGATTGACAAGACCTTCTTTTTCAAAGGAGGTAAGTGCTTGTTGAATAGATACAATAAAATCTCTATCAATTTTTTCTATGGCATGGATATCAATTCCCCACATCGTACGTAATCCTGTCATTAGATACTCATTGATTTTATCTTTTGAACTTAATATTTCTTTTTCATTTGGTAAAATGCCTTTGTTTATTTCCCGTATGTATTTCCTGTTGTTACATATGTTCCATTGTCTGGTTTCTCCATCAAAAGAATGAGCAGAAGGCCCCAATCCAAGATAAGGGATGCCTCTCCAGTAATTAGTATTGTGTTTTGCATAGGCTTTGTCTTTAGCATAATTTGATATTTCATAATGTTCATACCCAATGCTTGAAAGGATATCAAAAGTCTCAAGAAACAGTTTTGCATTAAGATCATCGTCCGGAGCAGGTAGTTTATCGGTTTTTATTTGGTGATATATAGCAGTTTTTGGTTCAATAGTCAAATTGTAACAAGAAAGATGAGGGATATCCAAATCTATGAATTTTTTAAGATTGAATAACCAAGATTTTAAAGAAGAATTAGGAATACCGAATATCAGATCTATATTCATATTTTCAAATTGATTGTCTTGAATCAATTTGATGGCATATTCTGCTTTTTGTGAATCGTGATATCTATTTAAAATAACAAGTTCTTCATCTATAAATGATTGAACCCCCATGCTAAATCTGCTAATACCAACTTTTTTTAAATCTTTCAGGTAGGACTTGGTTATATCATCAGGATTGGCTTCAAGAGTTATTTCGATGTCAGACTTGAATATGAAGTAACGACTGAGTTTGTTGAGGATTATTTCCAATTCAGCAATTGAAAGTAGGGAGGGAGTCCCTCCTCCAAAATATATCGAGTCAATTGAATCCGTTGTTAAGTACGTGTGGTTTAGATCGATTTCTTTCGCTATAGCATAAATCAAATCATTCTTTGTTTTCATTGAAACAGAGAAATAAAAATTGCAATAGCTGCATTTTTGTTTACAGAATGGTATATGTATATAAATCCCTGCCATATTGCAAAGATACTAAAATACCTGTATTTTATATGGTTTAGGGTTTTCAATAGGAAACAGTTTTTAGTTTTTTTTGAAAAAATATAAGTTTTTTCTTTTTTATAATGAAAAAAAACTTTAATTTTAGTGATTATTTTATTTTTTAATTCTTAAATTTTTATCAATTATGAAAAAAGTTGTGTTTACTTTTATTGCCGTTCTCTTTATGGGGTTTTCTTCTTTTGCTTCTATTTCCGATAATTTCAAAATAGATTTTGATGCGGTTAGTCAGGAGTTTACAGAGTTAAATGTACTTGTAGATATGGTTGAAGCTAATCCTGATTTGACTTATAGTGAATTAGCTGTTGTTGATGCAGGATTGATTGAGTCGATGAGCTTGATACCTAGTGCTGCAGTACCTTTAGCTAGTGGCAATGCTGTACTTGGAGTACCTTCGTTTTGGTGGGGATGTGCTTTGGGTCTTATAGGTGTAGGTGTTGTGTATTTTCTTACAGACAAAGATTCGGCTGAAGCAAAAAAAGCTTTATGGGGATGTTTGGTAGGTGCTATCGTATGGGGCGGAGGTTGGTATGCTAGAGGCATATTTTAACTGTATCGTTATATGATAATGATATTAAAGGAATTAATTTTATTTTTTTTGGTTGATTTTATTTTTTAATTAAATATTTATAATTATGAAGAAAGTTGTTTTTACTTTAGTTGTGGTATTCTTTATGGGGATGTCCGCTTTTGCTTCTAGTGCTGATTTGTTTGAATTGGATTACAATTCTGTTCAACAAGAGTTTACAGAGTTAAATGTACTTGTAGATATGGTTGAAGCTAATCCTGATTTGACTTATAGTACATTGTCTGTTACAGACGCAGGTCTAGTTGAATCAATGAGCCTAGTGCCTAATGCTGCTATGCCACTTGCAGGTGGAGGAGCTGTATTAGGTATACCTTCATTTTTGTGGGGCTGTGCTCTTGGAATAGTAGGAGTTGGAATAGTGTATTTTCTTAGTGATCAAGATGCAGACGAGGCTAAAAAAGCATTATGGGGCTGTATAGCAGGAACTGTTGCCGGCACAATTTTGTATTTTGTTCTTATCGCAGGCGCTATTGCTGCTGGGGGCTAATATCAAGTCAAAAGGGTGATAAATAAAACAATCATTGTAAATGAGGTTTTTATTTTTCTATTAAAGTTGAGTTTTAGATGGGTATAACTATTTAGTTAAAACTTATTTTTAATTGAATTTTGAAAATCTCATTTCCCTTTTTATTCGTTATATTGGTTAATTATTGGTTAATTGCAATTAAAGAAGTATTGAAAAGCAATAATTTGTTTTTTTCTACTTTAAGGTTTCAATTATTTCATTAAATATATTTATGGTGAACAGAGTATTATTAGTAACTTTAGCTTTTTTTTCTTATCTATCTATGGGAGTTTCCCAAGATTTTTTTAGATTAAAAACAGATTTTATTATAAAAAGCAAAACGATCACAGGCAAGCAGCAGCTGACCGTTGGGAAGATATATTACGATAAAAATATTAAAAAACTTATATTCCAAATAAGTTTTCCGGAAAAAGAGACTTGGGTTCAGAAAGATACTTCTTTGTTTAAAATCGTGAATTCCGAAGTTGTTTCCCGTCAAACCACTCCAAATATTTCCGAATTGACAATTTATCACCTTGCATTAAATGGTGATTTGGCTGATTATGGGCTAAAAAAATCAAATATGAAAATAATTGATGTGGAAAAAGACGGAAAAAAAATTATTTCAACATGGGCTCCACCTCCTGAACTCAAAGAAGTGTTTGGAAGTATATTAATGCTTAATGTCGATCAACAATTGGTTGGGATAGTGTTTAAAAATCCGGAAGATGAAGTAGTGAGTAGGCAGTTTTTTAGAAATTATATTAGCATCAACGGTATGTCTTTTCCTCAGGAATTGGTTAAAGAGACTGTTGTAGAAGGTAAAAAGTATTATGAAATTACGACGTATAAAAATATGGTCGTAAATGAAAAGAATAACAGTGAAATGTATGACATCAAAATACCATAAGACTATTGGAAAGCATTTATTTGTTTTTGTTGTATCGGTAGTATTTGCATCCGGGTCTTTGTTCTCACAAAACTTATATGATCTAAATAATAGTGAAAGATATGCTGATTATCTTTTACTTAGTAATCAATATAAATTAGCCGCAGAAGAATACGAACGGCTCACTTTTCTAGATAAACAAAATGAAGAATATAAAGTTAAATTACTTCAGTCTTATAGGAAGTCAGGAAATTACAGCCAAGCGATAAATAGGGCATATAGCTTCAATAAGGGGAGTCTTTTTGATCTGTCCCGAGGGTTGTCTGTGGAGTATTTATCCAGCTTAATATTTGCAGATTCACTAATAGAGATTAAGGCTTTTCTACAGCATAATACCACATTAAAAGAAGAGGATAAGAATATTTTTGAATGTAGTAGTAAATTGCTTCTGGGTGAATACAGAAATAATAAAAAACTATGTGTTTCTTATGGACAAAGTGAAGGCAAAATACCGAAAAGGCTTGAGATTATAGCGAATAAAGCATTGGACAATAGTTTTAAAAGTCCGGTTTTAGCCGGAGGATTGTCAACAGTAATTCCCGGGTTGGGTAAGGTGTATACCAAAAATTATACAGATGGGATAATGTCTCTTTTGTTTATTGTAGGTACGGCTTGGCAGTCTTACAAAGGATTTAAAAATAAAGGTAATAAAAGCATTAGCGGATGGTTGTTTGGTAGTATATCCTTGGGGTTTTATATCGGCAATATTTACGGATCAACTAAAGCCGCAAAAAGATACAATAAATTGAAATTGAATGAAACAAATGATGAAGTATATAATTTTATTCAGCATTATAGTTTCTAGTTTATTTTTCAATAAACAATTGGTTGCTCAAAACTACCAAGAGACGCTGAATTTTGCATTGAATCAGTATGATCAAAAGAATTATTCTGTCGCTTTAAAGTCTTTCAAACGATTGATTTATTTTAATACTGATGGTAACCTTTTTCCTCTTTATACAGCTGTTGCCGAAATAGCTTTTTTGCAACATGATTTTGAGACCTCTCAGTACAATTATGGATTGGCGTATAATGTTGCTAAGTCTGATAGCTTGAAAAATGAGATGCTGTTTGGAAAAGCATACAGCCAAATTCTAAATAAAAATTATCACTATGCTATTATTGATCTTCTGGCAGTAAAAGAATTGGACAAAAATACCAAACAAAAATTAAATTTTTATCTTGGAACCTGTTATTTTGGTCTTGAACAGTTTGACCGATCCAAAAAATATTTTAAGTTGTGCTTGGATACAACTGAGATAAAACAACTGGATCTATTGTTTTCAAAACATAATCTTCTCACTCCCTCTCCGAGAAAAGCTCGAATCCTCAGTATGTTGATGCCGGGTTTAGGACAATTTTATGTTGGTAAATATAGAAATGGGTTGAATTCCTTTTTACTGTCTGTAGGGTTGGTGGCAATAGGAATTAGAACTGCGGTCAATATTGACCCACTCTATGCTCTGATATCTGTAGCGCCGTGGTTTCAAAGGTATTATACGGGAGGTTATACCAATGCTGAAAAGATAGCTATTGTCAAAAGACAAAATAAAAGAAGCACTCTTTATAATAGTGTGATTGACCTGATAGTAAAAGGAAATAATAAACTAAACTAAAGAGTAAGTGGGGCTTTTGAATATAAATATAGCTATTGTTTCTCCTAAAGCATTGCTCTTATTTGCACTTTTGTTTAGTACACCTACGATATTTGGTGGGATTCCAAATGATAGTACCACCTCTAAAGATATATTTGTAACTTTTATGGATTATGTCTATGATTTTTCCTTTTATAAAGCAGACTCTGTTTTGCGTTTTGTTGAGAGAAATAAAGATAATTCTGCTACCTTTTCGATGATGAAATATAATCTTGCCTGGTGGTCTATCTTAAGTGGAAGCAATACAGATGATTTTATAGAAGAATGTGATTTGCATACAGATAAAACGATCGATTTTATAAATAGGCTCGAAAGTCCGGATATCAATTACCAAATCGATCTGATAAATACTTATATACTGAAAGTAAGGCTTGAGAATTATATAAATAATAAGGTTAATACGATACCGATATTGTTTAAAACTTTAAATCGGATAAAAAAGTTGATGAATACAGTGGATTTGTCTGATAGAAAACTACTAGTAATAGGTTTGTATTACTATTTTGTAGATTATGTCGAAAATAAATATATTTTAGCTGGAGCATTTTTAAAAAAATATCCAAAAGGTAATAAACAAATGGGGTTGAATTATTTGAAAAAGTGTTTGAGCTCTATGAATCATCTCGTCGCGGTGGAAGCTAACTATTTTTTGTATAAAATTTATTTTTATATCGAGGGCAATTACCAACTTGCATTTGACAATATCAGTTATTTGCACGATCTTTATCCCAATAACTTGGTTTTTAGCTATGAATTGTATAAGACAATGATGAAAAATAATAATGCCGGTTCGGAATTGCTAAAACAAGAAGTATTGAATCAAATATATGATTCTAAATTGCTCAAAAAGTCTCAAAAAACCCACTTTATTGATTTGTTTAATGAGAATATATAGTTTTGTTTAAAATAAAAAATGGTTATGAAAAATAAAGTTCGTAAATATATATTTTTATCTCTATTTCTAGGGCTTTGTGCTGTACCTAGCGGTTTAATTGCTCAAAAAAATATCGATTATAGCAGTTTTAAAAATTTGTTTGAGGTAAACGAACATCACCATAATTGGGAACAGCATTTAAAAGAAAGCAAAAATGAATTGAATTTTATTTTTTCTCTCCTGTTTTTAGTTTATAAAGAAGTGTTTTCTTCCCAAGATATTGATGCATGTGTTTTTACACCGTCTTGTTCGGTTTATGCCATAGAAACAATTAAGGAAAATGGAGCGATTATAGGTACATTTGATGCATTTGATAGGATATCCAGATGCAATCCCGGAAGAAATAAAAGCAGACCGATTGATAAAAAAACAGGAAAGTTCTTTGACCCCGTTAAAGGTATAAATCACGTTCCTCACTAAGTCCCATTTCTCAGATGCTCTACGAAATTAGGAAAAAATCCCTTAAATTTACGATTTTACTCTACTCTCATCAATGCTTAGGTCTCCCCCGACCTCTAGATGGAAAAATTCCCCCGCTGGCGGGGGCAAGAGGGTGTAATATTCTGCTTAAGTCTATAATATGTCGTTTAATTCGCAATTAAATTGCCTTTTGTCCTTTCAGTTTTGTTAAGAAAGGGGTAATTTTTGACTCCCACAATAAAAAAAAATAAAAATCAATTATTTATCTTATTTTTTTAATGACTTTGTGGACAGAGACTTGCTAGTTTATCAAGTGGTGTGTCTATGGTGAAATTGACTATAAATGTTGAGACGGATATCGCCGGGACATTTATAAAAAGATAAAGCAATTTCAGAAATCACAAATAGCACTATTTTCTTTAAGCCATTTTTCTTTTTCGTTATAGTCAGGCATTATATCCTCAACTATTTTCCAAAATTTTGAAGAGTGATTCATCTCTTTGAAATGTGCTAATTCGTGAATAAAAACATAATCCTGCACATCATTAGGAGCAAATAGCAATCTGGTTGAGATATTAATGTTGTTTTTTGCAGATCTGCTTCCCCAATTTGTGTGATTGTATTTTAGTTTGATACTATTTATATGTATACCAAAGTGCTTTTTATTCAATTCCAAAATCCGAGCAGTAATCACCTTGTGAAAGAATTGAGCTATTAATCTACTTTGAATTGTTTTTATAGCTTTTTGATTTGACAAGTGATCATCTATTGCTTCATAGGGTATTTTGATTATTATTTTATTGTTTTCAATAAAACCTGAGTAATTATTGTTTTTTGTGTACTGTAAGTCAAGAATAAATATATGATTGTTAATTTTAAGCTCATCTCCCGATTTGTATTTTTTGACTCTAAAACGTTCTTTCGTTTTTGGATTGTTTTCCAAATGTTTTATAATCCATTTTTCGGCTCTTAAGTAAGCTTTATTAACTTGGGCGTTTGTATAAAATAAAGGAACTCTGATAATTGCTTTATTTTTAAGTAGTCCAATACGTTCGTCCAATCTCATTTCCTTATAAAGGTTAACAGGAATGATAATATCTTCTTGTTTTATTTTGTAAGTGTATTTGTTTTTCATGAAATATTTGCTAGTAATTATTCGAGTTAATATTTTAATTGAATAAAAAATATAATCTGCAAAGAAAAGAAAAAAAAACAAATTTTTTATCAAAATAGCAAAAACATAAAGTGAAGAGGATTATATTGGTGTATATTATAAAAAAAACAATATAAAAAAAACAATAAAAAATATGGATGAAAGTTTGGTTGATAAAATAAAACATAGTTATCTTTGCAACCGCTTTTCAAATGAAGGGCGAAAGATCATTGACACGAAGGGAAAATTAAAATACTATTTAGATAGAAAATAATAGGTAAGAAAAGAAGAAGTGAACGTTTAAAAAGGAGAGAGGATTGGCTCAAACACATAGAAGAAAATACTATGGAGAGTTTGATCCTGGCTCAGGATGAACGCTAGCGGGAGGC
>JALSPK010000104.1 GCA_026986005.1 Saprospiraceae bacterium | reverse complement strand
TACCATAATATATAGGATATGATTACGAAAATAATAGCAATATTGGTCTTTTTAGTATCGATGCAAGGATTCAATGATAGAAACTTTTTCGAAAGATATAAGCATTCGCCATATCTAGTGGTTCATAACAAAGAGTATTACCGATTATTGACAAGCGGGTTTTTACACGGTAGTTGGACTCATTTGCTTATAAATCTGTTTGTGTTTTGGCAGTTTGGGGATTTTGTTGAAAACTTCATTTTTTATTCAGCTTATGGTAGAGTACTAGGAGGGTTTTTGTATGCACTTTTAGTTTTACTCTCCATAATAGCGGGAAATATTCACAGTACTATTCAGTACAAAAATGATGCTTATTATGGAAGTATAGGCTTGTCAGGAGCTGTATCAGCTATTTTGTTTTCATATGTTTTGGCCAATCCTTGGTCGAAGGTTTATTTGTATGCGATTTTACCTATTTATACGGTTGTAGCTGCTGTTTTATATTTGATTTATTCCCAATGGGCATCAAAAAATTCACGAGATAACGTTGATCATTCAGCCCATTTTTATGGTGCGATTTTTGGTCTTGTCTACACCATTGCAGTATATCCTGATATCGTACCTTATTTTATCAACAGATTTATGGAAGGGTTGCCCTTTTAGTCACAAAAGAAAGTAATTAATTTTTAAAAGATAGTTTTATGGATAGTAATATTAAGAGAATAGCGGTTTTGACATCAGGAGGAGATGCTCCGGGAATGAATGCTGCAATAAGAGCAGTAGTAAGGACAGCATCGCATTTGGACTTGCACGTATACGGTGTCATGGAAGGATACAAAGGGTTAATCGAAGGAAATTTTAAACGTCTTGAAAACAAAGATGTGGCAAATACTATTTTGAGGGGTGGTACTATTCTGAAAACTGCCCGTTGTGAGGAGTTTAGGACAAAAGAAGGTCGAAAAAGGGCGTATGATAGTATCGTTGCATATGATATAGATGCAGTAATAGTGATAGGAGGCAATGGAACATATACAGGGGCTAAGTTTTTCTCTAAAGAATACAATATACCATTTATCGGGTTGCCGGGAACAATTGATAATGATATCTTTGGTACGGATTTTACTATTGGATTTGATACTTCGATTAATACTGCTGTTGAAGCAATTGATAAAATCAGGGATACTGCCAGTTCGCACAATAGATTGTTTTTTGTTGAAGTAATGGGTAGGCACGCCGGCTTTATTGCTTTGGAAACCGGTATAGCATCAGGAGCTGCCGGCACTTTTCTGCCTGAAACGGATTGGGGGATTGACGAATTATTATCAATGCTTAAAAAAGCAGCTATAAGGAAAAAACTTTTTAATATTGTTGTGGTTGCAGAGGGTAACAAAAATGGAGATGCCCATACCCTTGCCGCATTAGTGCATGATAAGTTGAAAAATTACGAGACTCGTGTGACGACTATTGGTCATTTGCAAAGAGGTGGCTCACCTTCTGCAGCGGATAGAGTGCTGGCAAGTAGACTCGGATATGAAGCGGTAAATGCTTTGGTAAATGGAATTGAAAATAAAGCTCTTGGGATCGTGCACGGCAAACTGCACAGGGTCAATTTTGATGATGCTATATTCAAAAGAAAGGAACTGGACCAAGGAATGGTAGATATGCTATCCGTATTGGCAATGTAAAGCAATGTTATGTCAATAAACATTTTAGCGATAGAATCTTCATGTGATGATACAGCTGCATCTGTAATAGTAAACGGTGAAATCAAAAGCAATATCGTTGCGAATCAATCAGTTCATAGCCTATATGGTGGAGTAGTGCCAGAAGTCGCTTCAAGGGAACATCAGATAAATATAGTACCTACAATAGATACTGCGCTGAGGAATGCAGGAATTGATAAAAAAGAACTTGATGCAATAGCTGTTGTAAGTGGACCTGGATTAATGGGTAGCTTGATAGTCGGGGTCACATTTGCTAAAACACTCTCTTTGACATTGGATATACCTTTGATTGAAATAAACCACCACCAGGCACATGCCATGGCATTGTTTATAGATGAGCCAAAACCAAAATTTCCTTTGCTCGCCATGACTGTGTCAGGCGGGCATACGCAGATTAGTATTATGCATGATTACAATGATATAGAAGTGATTGGTAGGACATTGGACGATGCTGCCGGAGAGGCTTTTGATAAGACCGGAAAGCTTTTGGGGCTTGACTATCCAGCAGGACCTATTATAGATAAGTATTCTGCAATGGGCAAAGTCGTTTATGAGTTTCCAGAACCAAAAGTAAAGGGCTTGGATTTTAGTTTTAGTGGGTTAAAAACAGCGATATTGTATTTTGTGCAAAGAAATAAAAAAGATAATCCGGATTTTGTAAAAGAAAATATCTATGATATCTGCGCATCTGTACAAGATAGAATAGTATCTATTTTGATAAATAAATTAGTAAAAGCTTCAAAGCATGCAGGCATAAATGAAGTCGCAATAGCGGGGGGAGTTTCCGCCAATACAGGGTTGAGAAAAGCACTTGTGTCTAAGGGTAAAGAATTGGGATGGAATACTTACATACCAAAATTTGAATATTGCACGGACAATGCAGCGATGGTTGCTATTACTGCACATTATAAATACAAACAAAATTTGTTTGCGGACTTATCTTTGAAGCCCAAACCAAGATATGCCTTATGAGCCCAAATTCACGATATCGACACATTATAAAAATCACAACTTGGAGACATTCTCCTTCTCAATAATCTACGATCAGAAAGACTGGAATATATCAAATCAGGCGTTGTGTCCGGAGCAGATATTAATTATAAATTCTCTATTTCAAATGGTTTACTCCCCTTAATATCAGGTATTCCCGTTAGGAATATGCAATTTTCATTATAATTTACATATCCTTCAAAAATATAATTATGCCAATATTTAATGTCGGGATGATATTTTAAGAAATGATATATTTTTAAATTACCGGAATTCCCAATTTGTCTTTGAAAGAATTTTTTCCAATCTTTTTCCGAATAATTTAATATTATATAAGGCGTAGTAAAAATTATGTGATAGTTATAAACTTCATCTAAGTTTGGAATAATTCTAACATACCAAATCTCACCTTTTCTCCCTACATACCCAGCGGGGCATATACATTTATATTCTATATCCGAAACAATTTCCTTTAAAATAATAAGATCATTATCAAATCCAATATGTTTATAAAATCCCATATATGAGGAATTGAAATTATTAATTGCATCCATTACACTTTTATCGAAATTGTATTTTTTCCCTAAATCATAAAAAATTGTAGATATAGTTTCTTTTGTTTTGCCAAATCTAAAATCACAAAAACACCATAAGGTAATATATGAATTTGTCAATGGGCTCATTGGTGGAAATGATGGCATATATTCAGCATCTATTTCTTCAACAGTATCATAATATTCTTCAAAATCGTCAAGTATTGAAATATCTTCCGCAAAATAAGATAATAAATTTTGAACCAATAAATAAATTTTATGACTAGGATCATAGTTTCCTGTTTCAAGTCTTTTGACTATGCCTGAATTAATTTCAGACAATATATCATTTGCTAATTTTATTTCTGAAAAATTAAAAACATTACTTAATTTCCGGTTTTTAAATTCATTAATTATTTTTGTTGATATTTTCTCCATTTTTTTCATTATAGCCTATCGACAGTTCATTAAATTATCACAAAATATTAAAAATTAGATATAAAACCTTATATGCTCTGTTATTGATGATGGGTATATATTATTTATGTACTTCCCTGATAAATCGCTCTACCTCCGGAGCTCCTCCTTGATATACCAAGTATCCGTTGTATGGCTCTCTTTCAGTCCATTCGTCATTGATATTGGTTTCCATCATCTCTTTTACTTTCTTAGGATCTTTTGTTTGCCCCAAAACCCAACTAAGTTTTATCCAAGCGGTTTCCGGCAACATATTCCATGCTGGTACCACTCCTCTAGACATCAAATCCCGTCCTGTGTCATATACAAACATATGCACATATCCCCATATAGTTTGTACTGTCATATACATAAATACGCCTTTTTCCTGTGCTCTTTTTATTGCAGGAAATAAATCCATATTGACGTGTCCCAATCCTGTACCGACAAATACGATGCCTTCATAACCTGAGTCTACAGCATTGTCAATAATATCAGGCTTCATGCCGGGATAATAATATATCATAGTGACTCTGTCATTGAAATATGGGTATACCTCCACATTTCGATCTTCTCTTCTTGGTTTAAAATCTTGTTTGATAGGAGTAACTGCTTTTCTTGTCACTCTTGCCAAAGGTACATCTCCGATAGTCCTAAACGTAGACCGGTAAGATGAATGCATTTTTCTTACTCTTGTGCCTCGGTGCAATAATCCATACTCATCTGACGTAGGGCCAAACATACATACCATCACTTCTGCTATTTTAGAATTGCCGGCGGCATACATTGCATGCATTAGATTGAGAGCAGCATCTGAACTTGGTCTGTCCGAAGAGCGTTGTGAGCCTACTAATACTATCGGTACGGGAGGGTTTTGTACCATAAATGTAAGTACAGCTGCTGTGTGTTGCAGTGTGTCAGTACCGTGCCCAATCACAATTCCATCAACGCCTTTTTCTATTTCTTTACCGATTGTTTTTGCCAAAGCGATATATTGTTTTGGCCCCATATTCTCGCTAAAGACAGCAAATACTTTTTCAGTTTCAAGATTGCATATATCAGCTAATTCAGGGACTGCGCCATACAATTCTCCCGGAGAAAAAGCAGGTATTACAGCACCTGTTCGATAATCAAGTCTTGAAGCGATTGTACCACCGGTACCAAGCAGTTTTACTTTTGGTAATCCCGGAGTTATAGGAAATTCTTTTTCAGGTATCTTGTAATTAGCTTTTTTGTATCCTGTTTCCATCATATCAATAATGGTCTTTACATCTACTCCGATGTTGTATCCTGTAGGTATTTTTAGGACTATGTGTTGGTCATCATCGTTTTCAGATCTTGGCAATACCGTACCGGTAAAATCACCTCTTTTGGTCTTTATGTCAGTTTGCCCCCACACTCTCACGTTATATTTTTTTAATACTTTTAGTGCATCTCCCTTATATCCTTGAAATAAATCGTTACTCATTTGATTTGTTTTAATTTGTGATAATTAGTTTTTAATAACAGCTTGATACAATTCATTTAAAGGAATATTGCCAATGGCAGAATATCTAAGCTGTCCCATTATCCAATTGACAAAATCCTTATTTTTATTTTTACCCTTTAAAAGAGTGAACTTGTCTTTTACGAATGAAATATTTTCAAGTATTTGTTTAGGTTTTATTTTTTTAAATTTAATAACGGACAATATTGATTCAAATTCCATTCTAGGATGAGCCATCAATTCAGGAAGCATTCGTTCTGCTAATTCAATTTCAATACCATTTTTTAAAAGGAAATCAAATAATTTGTATATGAGGTTGTAATTAAATTTTTCATTTAACTTGAGATGACCTTCGTTGTATTTCAAGATCTGCCCGATAAATTTGCCGGCATAATTTGGTTTTATTTTGAGATCTGTAATGAGTTTTTTTAGCAATCCAAAAATATTTTTACTCAATATGTATGTGTAATAGTCTTCAGGGATACCCCATTTTTTCATTTGCTTGTAATTATCGATTATCTGATTTGGTAGATCCTTGGATAATTCGTCTAGATATGTCTCTGGAAGAGGGATTGGAGCAGAGTCAGTATCGGGATACATTCTTTCTGCTCCCGGCAATACTCTTTCAAATATAGTGCTGCCATCCGAAAATGATTTTCTTGTTTCATTTGGCACACCTTCATAAGCCATAATACATCTTTCTTCTATCGTTTCGATAGCTGTTTTTATATCATCTTTTGGAGTTATAATTATTAATTGCGCATCGGTTTTAGCAAATTCCAAACTTGAAAGATCTATTATTTGTTTAATTTTTTTTGGAGATAAATCTGATTCCAATTCTTCTGTATGAAACATGAATGGAGGAATCAAACATGCTATTACTTTGAGTCTGTCAAATATTTCATTAGCAAATACCTTATTTGGTTGGGTAAAATGTGAAAGTATTTTTTTAAAATAAGGAAGATTTACAACAATGATTTTTTTACCTGATATTACAGCGTCTTTAAATACACCTCGCTTGTACAATTCAGGAGTATCAGGAAGAATTTCATATTGTAGTTTCCATTTATTAATTGCGTCTATTCGCTTGTTCAAAATCCTTTTTATATTTAGTAATGACCATTGTCTGAATGCTTCATTATGCGTCAATTCAGGTATCCATTTTGTATGTGCAACTCCTTTTATTTCTACTCTTGTACCTCCTTTGCAGCTGACATTAACATCCTGTCTTCCGGCTCCTATCCCCGTCTTGACAAGTCCGGTACTACGATTGAGAAATCTGATATAATCACAGCCGTCTTTTACCTCGTCAGGATTAACAAAATCAGGTTCTGTGACAGTTTCTATTAAGGGAGTGCCTAGACGATCGGTCCTGTATATCCTTTCATGACCAATATCAGATACTTCTCTACAAGAATCTTCTTCAATGGACAATTGTATTAGGTTAATCTTTTTATATGGCAATTCAATTTCACCCTTCACTCCCAAAATTGCCGTTCTCTGAAATCCGGTAGGAATACTTCCGTCCAAATATTGCTTTCTGGTAATATGAACTTCACCAACTATGTTGAGCTTTGACAGCATAGATATTCGCAATGCAATACCTAGTGCTTCTTTGTTGATAGGGAAGGGAGGAGTATCATCTACTTCATATGTGCAGGCAGTTTCTTTTTTTAGCCTGTAAGTAATGTTTTTCCTCGTTTTGAATTCCATCAAAGCAGTTCCGTCATATTCACCAAGTTCGCTCATTGTCGGGCGCATATGCCTTATTACTTCAGCATCAAAATCATCTGGTTTTTGATACATACCTACAGGGCAATTGCAAAAGAGTTTCTTTTTTGTGTCAAGTTGTTGATGTACTTCAAGACCTGACATAAATCCTATTCTGTCGTAGTCTTTCTGTGAAGCATTCTTTCTAGAGACATAACCGATTTCTTTTCGTGTCTTTTTGTAATTGGCTTTTGCACTTCGATTTTCATACATAATGTCCGAGTTTTAATTTGCGTTCCAAATATATGCAATTAAAACTAATCGGGTGGTAAATTATTGAAATATTATTTCGGATAAGTCCTTTTGTAGAATCTTTTTAAATTATTATTTGGACACAACTACGCATCTGTCTAGTTTTACACCCATCAAATATCCGTTGCATTGCCCCTTTATCTTAATAATATCATCAACTTTTATTTTATCGAGAATTGCTTTTTGTTGAACAGCATAATTGCTGTCTACCAAGCATGTCACTCCTTCTAAATCATCCATTAAAGAGATCTCAAAATTGTCACTGAATTTTTTAATACCGACTACTTTTCCTTCTACTTCTATTATTTTGCCTAGATACTTTGTGTTTGCTTTGTCTTCATCTTCTTCAAAATTGGAGAAGAGATTTTGAGCTTTAACCGAATAATCTGCCTTTAGATTAAATGTGTTTTTGTGTGGTTTATGAAAAGTATAATAATATGCACCAAATCCGGCTAACAATCCCAATATTAAAAAAACCATTAGTATTTTTACCTTTTTATTCATATCTTATTTTTTATATATCTTATAATCTATATCGACATTTATCGTAATTTCTTTTGCAATCTTTGCTCTGACTACACTCGGAATATCAATGTTAAAATCTGAAGGTTTTAAATAAAATGTAGATTTCCCTTTTAGCTTGTTTTCATTGACTGTGAGAGTAGATTTGACATTAACTTCCTTGCTTACACCGTGAAAAGTTATTTTTCCGTGAATTTCTGCATTATAAACGCCATCCTTGTCAAAATCTATCTCATTTAAATTGGTTATTGTTCCTTTGAATTTTGCTTTAGGGAATTTATCCGATTCTGCATAATTCTCATTAAAATGCTCTTCCATCAATGCATTCTTAAATTTAAATGATTTTACTAAAAGTCCAAAACTTAAAGAGCCTTTATCCGTTTTTATGAAACTTACTACTTGATTGTTTCTGGCTTCAATATTTTCCAATGGTGTTGTAGAGAAAAAGCCTATATATCCACTTTTTGTATAAAATGTTTTTTGAGCTGACACCGTAGAGCCAATAGCTAAAAAAGCTATAAAAATTAAAATGTATTTGTTCATATTTTTCATATTTTATTGTTTATTAAATGAAAACACTCTTGTTATGTTAAATCCAAAGTGAATATCCCCCTTGAAGAAATCATCATTGTTTAATCCGTAAATAAAACCTCCTTCTTGCATCATTCCTGAGTTGGATAGGATCAATTGAAATACATGACCTCCTGTCTCAATATCCAAACCTATACCGATAGGGTTGTGGTATTCTACGATATTATTTGAAGGCCTTATAGTAGCATAATATTCAAAAGTAAGCGCAATCCTTTTGTTTAATTTGTACCTTCCTCCAATACCAAGCGCAGGTAAATCGTTTGGCTCAATCACAGTTTTTACCATGTTTTTATGTACAACAGTAGGCATAAGCTGAAGAGAGAATTTTTCATTGAATTTACGAGCTATTAATAACTGATGTATATATGTAAGTCTTGAAGTAAAATAGTTGTTTAGATTCGGATTGTCAAATGGTTTAGTGAAAATCTCAGACATTCCAAGATATGTCAGCGTTATTGGCATAGCCCATTTTCCTCCCTTACTTTGTCTGAATAGTCTCATTTTGATGAATCCATCATAAGTCTTTTCAAAGTTGCTTCTACCTACACCAAGAGTAATCCAGTCATTGATAGCGTACTCAAATCCAAGTCTCATATTGGCTTGATCAATTCCAAAAAATTGTTTGATTCCACTGCTTAAAGCACCAAATCGGTGATAGATAATGAAGTTTAAATGATTTTTTTTCAATTGTGCCACAGTATGACTATTTATTATATGTGTCGATTTGAACGTTGCGATTGTGTAACTCTTAGTATTGTCCAATTCAGCATCAAGTAAATCATCCAAATCTTGTGAATAAGCATTGCCAAACACAAAAAGTATTATTGCTAATAAAAAAAAGGTCTTCTTCATATTTAGTTTGTTTTAGTTGTTTTTCGCTCCTTGAGCTACCCAAGTTTTTATCTGATTTATTTTACAGTCATCCATTTTTGACGATCCTTTGGGCATTGCTGTGTAATCCGGATTGTGAGTTATTGTGCCTATCAATCCACCGTTGTCAGCTGATATTTTTATATTATCATATCCTTCAAGGGCTACTCCTCCACCATAATCACTATAAGAGGTGTTGCTGTGGCATCCATAGCATCTTGAAGAGATTATGTTCTGTATATTATTACTGTAAGTTACATTAGTAGTGTCGCATCCATCTGTTATAGCTGGATACAGTTCTTCCGCATTGTCATAGTAGCATGACTGGATTGCTACCGCAAATATGCTTAATATTATTAATAGTGCTTTATTCATTTTTTTTATAATTTTAGTTATTTTTAGCTCCCTGCAAAATCCAAACTCTTATTTTTGTTCTGTCTTCAACTGAAAGAGGTGTTTTAGGTGGCATTATTTGAAAATAGTTGGTCATAGATTTGTATGCTTTGCTGTTCTCCGGATGACCGGGTTCTATTGAACTCAAAATATTTTCGTAATTTGTGTATACTTCTCCTTCTTTTGCCGAGGATTGATCATGACACCCGCTTATAGCACATCCTGTTTGAAAAACCGGTAATACATCATTGGTGAAACTTACTTCAGGTAGGTCGCTTAGTGTTTGTGATTCGTGAGTACAAGATATTGCAAGCAAAAAAACGAAAGCAAATAAAATAGATATTTTAATTTTCATGTTTGAATGTTTTATTTAGATAAATTCTAAACATGTATTTTTGTATATTATTGTTAGTATTAATTTTTTTTAATCCTTTTCCAATAAATTTATGATTAATAAAGTTAATGCTCATTTCATCAAAAATTTATATTTTTCAAAAATCAAGCACTTTATACACAAATACTATTGAAATACAAACACGGTCGATTAGTGTCGTAAAGGAAGAAAACCTTACAATTATTTTTAAAAAGTATTGAGTTTAAAAGGTGTTTTTGCAAATTTAATCAAGAGAGCTTTGGTGAAATCTATGAGTATAGACTGTCTTTAATCATCTTAATAAAGCTTTTTTCTACTTTTGGTCTTTGAAGATGATTTTTGATTGTGATTCTTAGATTGCGTTCCTCGTTAAGTATCTTTGCAAGTAAAGGGTTATTGTGAACATCTTGAATAAAATCTTTTGATTCATTGGCAGTAAGAGCATGATCCAGGTATTTGTGAACATTGATAATAAAATCTGTTGTTTTGCTTTTGTTGTTCATAATACGGCATTTATTTTACATTATAAAACTAAATTATTCTTCTTCGTTTTTTCCACTTCTGTAGTCTTTGTATCCAAGTGAAAATGCATATTTTTTTAATAAATCTTTAAGAGTATTCCTTGCTCTAAAAAGTCTTGATCTTACAGTTCCGATTGGCACACCAATGATTTTTGAAATTTCTTTATAAGAAAAATCCTCAATGTCAGCCAATAATATTACGGTTCTGAATTCAGGTGGCAAAGATCCAATAGCTTTGGTGATTTCATCACCCATCATATTATCTATCGATTCTTCTTTTAAATCCAAATACTTGTTGTCAGACACATCATCGCTTTTATGATAGTTTATGACATCTTCAAAATCGACCCTGTCCGGTTGTTTACTCTTCTTTCTGTAATCATTTATATAAGCATTCTTCAGTATTCTAAACAACCAAGCCTTAGCATTAGTTCCCCGATCAAACTTTTCAGCAAATCTAAAAGCCTTCAGATATGTTTCCTGAACTAAGTCATTTGCATCACTATCATTGTATGTAAGGTAAAAAGCAAAAGTTTTTAGAGCTTCTACATGTGGAAGAAACTCTTTTTCAAAGATTTTAATTTTTTCTTTTCTAGATAACTTTTCAGTATTGTCTGACATCAATATTGCGATTCTTATTATTTACGGATACAAAGATAATTAAATTTAAGTGAAAATTATTGTTCTGAACAAAATTAGTTTTATATTAGCAAATATATTATATTAAAAATACATATATGAGTGCAGAAAAAGTTAAACATATAGCTGTAGCTGGCAACATTGGAGCCGGTAAAACAACCTTGGCCGGATTGCTTGGCAAGCATTACAATTGGAAAGTTTTATATGAGGACACGACCATAAATCCATATTTGGAAGATTTTTATGCTGATATGTCCAGATGGTCGTTCAATCTGCAGATTTATTTTCTCAATAGTAGATTTCAGCAAGTAAATGAAATAAGGGAGGGAACTCAAACTGTTATTCAGGATAGGACAATTTACGAGGATGCAAGAATATTTGCACCCAATCTATATGAAATGAATTTTATGCATCAAAGAGATTTTGACAATTATATATCTTTATTTGAACTGATGTCCAAATTTGTTCAACCTCCGGATTTGTTGGTT
>JALSPK010000103.1 GCA_026986005.1 Saprospiraceae bacterium | reverse complement strand
AATTATATTTTTATTCTGACAAGATCGAAGACTGGGGAGTACCTTTTACTAAAAAATGATATGAGAAGTGATATATATATTAATACCGGTATTTGTTAAATAAAAAAATCATACCTGTAAATAGTGTTCTCTTTACAAATAATTAGTTTATAACCATAAAATCATTAATTTTCATTTTTTATATTTATCTTTGTAAAAATAAGTTTGTGAAACTTATATAAGTTTTATCATTCATAAATTTCATATCGAGATATGATTAATAAAATTCATGAGAGTTTCACAATATATAACACGTTGGTAAAACGCTAAGCATACGTATTTTAACTTAAACACACTCTATCCGATTAGTTACATACGGTTTTGTTATTTTTTTGAAATAAAAATTTTAACCAAATGAAAAAACAATTTAAAAAACTTAAAAAACTTATAATTTCGGGTGATGATTTTGAAAATGCAATTTCATATTTTTTTTCCGAAATTCATTCCACTTCCGGTTTTATGCAGCAAGGGAAAATACTAAATGAGTCTCCGGTTTTATCAGCTGTGATACCCAAAACATTGGAAAGTTTATATAAACAAGTTCTAAAATCTAGTGAAGCAAAGTACCGTGATACGTCCATGTATATGACATATATCAGTTTTACTTATATAAAAGAATTTGGGTTTTATCATGGTGGATTCCAAATAACCGGAGGTTTTGGAATGTATATCTACTTTGAAGATGTGGGAGTAGGAGTACTGACCGCTAATTTCGCCGGAAATTCCAATTCTTGGTTTTCTCGTTTCACTACCTTGCAAGGGAAAAATGCAATAACTCCTTTTACACGTTCAGGAAATAGTAGAGATATTAATTAGTGTTTGTCCACAAAGTCATTAAAATTGAAAAATAATCTTTTTGCGATATTATGTAACTGCACATACACTAATTTGAGCCCTTAAGAAAATATATTTTGTTTTTTAGTTAAAAAATGATATTTCGTGAAGCATTTTACAAAAAATTATCATCTTTGTTAGTATATAATAACAAAACTACTTATGAAATTACTAAGCGTACTATCTTTTATCCTATATTTTGCGATCATCCCTGCTTTTTTGTATGCCCAAACCTACAATGTTGATGATTATGGTGCAGTAGGAGATGGAGTCACAGATGATAGAGACGCAATCCAAAATGCAATTTGGGACTTGTGGGGAACAGGAGGGACGCTGTATTTTACTTCCGGCAAAACGTATATTATTTCCAAAGGATTGAATTTTTATAACTTCTCCGATACTCACGATTATTTGGTCACTACTACAAGCAATGATAAAGCAACGGTAAAAATCCAGGATGGTACTATTTTATACTGGAATCATTGGGTATTTAGATTGAGTGATTCCCGAAATATTACGGTTAAAAATCTAATTTTGGACGGTAATAGAGATACCAGAAATCCTACTCAGGAGCAATCGGGAATCAGCGTTATGTTTATTGATGGAGCTTGTGATGGTACCCGTCTCAAAAACCTGAAAATGATTAATTCTCCAAGTGATAATGTATTAATCGTTGTTCATGAAAATTATGGACAAACCATGATGACGGATTTTGAAATGCACAATTGCATATTGGAAAATGCATATAGAAACAATATGAGCATTATTTCCGGAGAAAACTTCAAGATTATCGGTTGCGAATTCAATAATGCCAATGGTACCGATCCTCAGTCGGGTATTGATTTTGAACCCAATAACGGTTCAGCCAATGGGTGTAAAAACATAACCGTCGAAGGATGCAAATTCAAGAATAATGTGCGCTATGGCGTCGAAACTCCGTACATTCTGGAAGGTGACGGACATCTGACAATAAAAAATAATTATTTTATAAATAATGGAATCTTGATAGGCAGCAAATACAATCAAATACACGATAATATATTTGTCAATCAAGACCACCAACATTTGCACGGCACCTCCACAAGGGATGGTATTATATATTTTCACTCGGATTTTGAAAGCGATAGCAATTATGTTTATAACAATTACCTCTATGACAATCCAATGCCTCCCGGCTCACATTTGGTTAATTTTATGTACAATGCCGGTGGGGCAAATCAGCTTCATGACAATTTCGGGTATGGCAATACAGTTGCCGGGTTTGTCTTGAATAACACCAACCCCAATACTCCGGCACAGGTCATTTACAATAATATATTTATAGATAGAAAAGAAATGGGCTATTGGACGATGGATATTGCGGATATTACGAATGATACTTTATATGATCTTTCGGATTTTGACAATGACGGCGTTTTAACCAATTCTCCCGTGTCATTAACGGGAAAAGTAAACGAGGCACTTGATTTTTCTCCCGATGATAAATATATCGAAATAGATACGAGCAGCAGCCTCAATATAGAAATGAACATCACTATTTCGGCATGGATTAATTGGAAAGGGACAAATGTAAATGAATCCGAGCAAGTATTTGTAGGACGTAATGACGACTGGAAGTTGGGTATTAACAATTCAGGTCAAATCGGGTTTTACTCGGCTCAGTCAAGCGATACATCCTTCAATGCCGGGTGGATACAAGCAGATTTGAACGATGCGATAGTCACCAATGAATGGCATTTTGTGACATTTACCTATGACGGCAGGTATGCTAAATTGTACATAGACGCTGAAGAAGTTGCCGGCAAACAGGCAAACGGAGTACTTGGAACTTCATTTAACAAAATTTTCATAGGCTCTCTCAATACTACTACTTATTCCTTCAACGGTAGTATTGACGAGGTGAAAATCTATCATCTTGCCATGGATAAATCAGCCGTGGAAAAAGAAATGGGTATCAATTATTATGTGGATTTCTCCTCCGGCAATGACGCCTGGCAAGGAACCAGTCCCGCCACCCCTTGGAAAACGATTGGCAAGGTCAATGACAAAATGCCTGACTTCGTCAAAGGGG
>JALSPK010000102.1 GCA_026986005.1 Saprospiraceae bacterium | reverse complement strand
AACAATACATAAAAGAAATATTGTTACTTACAGATGAACAAAAATATTTAGCAAAAATATTTAATTTTTAATTTGGGTGTCCCAGTGGCGAAAACAGGAAAAAAATTATTACAACCAAAAAAACCTATTAAATAACTGATAATAAATATATTAATACACAAGCAATCAGAATTTTTGAATCACTATTTTTTTAGCAACAGAGTAACTTCCTGAAATCATTTTAATGGTATAAATTCCCGTTTTAAAATCCTCGACTGAAATCTTCCGTATATTTCCTTCTTTGCGAGACAGCAACTTACCTAAGTTGTTATAGATTTCAATGATTGAGAGGGGTAAATTTGTACGTATATGGATATATTGGTTAGTAGGGTTTGGGTAAATAATCAAGTTTTTATCAGACACTAACTCTAAAGTGGACAGATTAACACTATTATAAATAGATTGAATAGCCACTTGATCCAGTGAATAATTATAAATTCTCACATCATCAATACCTCCGTTAAATGAATGATTTGCAACACTTTCACTTCCAATATACATCGTATTTAAAGTGGTTCCCAAGGCTCCGTTTGCTTGAGATTGAGATTGAAGCAGTCCATCAATATATAGCTTGGTATCTCTTCCATTGTATGTTACAGCTACTAACTTCCATTGATTTTGAGGAATGCTGCCATCAGGTGTCTGTAATAATCCTAAGGTATAAGGAGGATTGGCTGTAAAAAATAGATTTCCCGTATTAGAAACTCCTAATTTCCAATCCGTTCCCCTTCCGCTAATGATTTGTTCCGTTTCACTATTAATCCCATTCCATTTTACCCAAGCTAACAAGGTAAAGTTCATTTCAATGTTGAGATTGGTATTGGCGGGTATGGATAGATAATTATCATCTACACTAAAATCCAAGGCTTCATTAATAGCTCCCGGAATAGTTGTCGCTCCCGTGATTGTACCGGAATGATTGAAATCGGATAAGTCATTGATTGTACTGCCGGAAATTTCTTGACTATCCATATTCCAATATGCCATTTCCCGATGATTCAAGAACACATTGTTATTGATGATTTGAGGTGGGGTTTGTGGGTTTGTATCATCTAAAACAAATCCATCTACCGTGTTCCCATATCCATAGTTATCATGCACATTATTGTTTCCTCCGGAATTGTACATAAAATGTATTAGATGGGAACCCGCCGGCATATTGTTATCATAAAAATAGTTGTGATGTACCTCGTTATCCGTAGGAGTTTGATCAGTATGAAAATAGATAATCCCATCACGAGTGCTATTTCCAAAACTGTGTTGATGATCTTGATTTACAAAGATATTATGGTGAATATCATTGTTTTTACTGGCAATCATCAAACCATTATTATCAAATAAATTATCTTTGATTACAGATGTTCCTGTATTGCTGACAATATAAGTCAACATCAGACCAAAATTATGATTATCTTTAAACAAACATCCTTCTACCAACATATTATTGTACGGAAAAGAATCAGTATTTGGTTCAAAATCAATTCCGGCTTCAGGTGCCGTTCCGTTAGCATTGATAAATTCACATCCTATGATTTTAAAATTGGAACCTGAAATAACACTCATATTGTTTCTATATGCATTTTCCAATCTGCAATTATGCATTTCAAAATCAGTCATAGGAGATTCTCCATCGTGCACTACGATGTATAAATTATCTCCCGGTGAATTAATAAGAACCAGATTCTCAAAGCGGGTTCCATCACTGGCACCGTCAATAAACATCACATCAATACCTGAATATTCAGCATCAGGATTTCTAGTATCTCTATTTCCATCTACTATCAGATTTTTTATGGTGATATTATTAGATTCACTCAATCGAAAACACCAATGTCCCCAATTGAGAGGTGCCCCATCTTGAATTTTAATCGTAGCTTTGTCAGAAGCGGTAGTGGTGACCAAATAGTTTAAGTTATTAGGGAAATTATAAAAGTTGAGCCCTTGCGATATCATATAGGTTTTTCCGGAAGTAAATTGCATTTCACCTCCATTGGCTTTTAAATCATATATGGCTTGCTGAATGGCTGCGCTATCATCGGTTATACCATCACCTACGGCGTTGTAGGGAGCATCGTCCACACGAATTATTTGTGCTTGAATTGAAAATACTAGTAAAAGGGAGATATAAAATAAGGGTGTTTTCATAAATATAATTGTAGCGTTAATAAATTACGTACTAATTAAACCAAATCGTAAAATGCTTGATTTTTGCCAAATCCGGTATTTGTTCCGGTATTATTTTTTCTCGATTAAACTCATTGATACCAATATCTTTTTTATCAATAGCCATAGTGGCATTGAGTTCATCAATATCAATATGAGCGGATAAAATGGTATTGGTTATGCTTAGATTGTAAGCTGTATTTATCTCTTTATAAGGAGAGTACAGTGAAATTCCTTTTTTAGTTTTATAGCGATTATCAAAGATTTCAACACTTTTAATTGTAGATGAATCATTGGGTTCCATAAGAACTAAGGTCAATAAATGTTTCCCGCCTTTTTCATAAATCAAGTATTGATCATCACTATTGTAATAATTTACATTTTTGTCATCATCATCTCTTTTAGTTAGAATAGGAACAATAGAATCTTTTGAAAATAGTTCAGAAAGGTCTCTGACCCGTGTTTTTTTATTGATAGGTCCTACATGCCCTTTTTCGATTAAAAATTCGTTGTTCTTTGTACAAGAAAGCACCAAGAATAGGAGTGCCAATACAGTTATAATTTGTTTCATTTGCTTTCTTTTTATTTCATTACTCGTTTAAGAATTCCCAATACACCACGGATAAAAGTAGCACTGGTAACCACTTTTAAAACCGGATTCATTCTAGTACTTTTTCTAGTGGATCTGTGTGATTTTGCCTTTGTTTTTTTAGTTTTTTCTTTCTCGGCATTTTTATGAATTTT
>JALSPK010000101.1 GCA_026986005.1 Saprospiraceae bacterium | reverse complement strand
CATATTGTAGTGGACCTTGGTTGAGATGTGATTGTTATTTGCTTGTAAACGGTTAGATTTACTGATTCTGATGTTACTTCGTTACATTCTCCTAATATCTTGCAAGTGAAGTCTCCATTATCAGAATCTGTAAGGTTTGATATTGTTAAACTAGATGTTTTTGCAGTATTCAAGTAGTGCATAGTAGCAAAAGCGTATAGCAAACACTTCTTTAAATAACCTAATTATGAAAAATATACTTTGAACAGCAAGGGGCTTATATTTGCTACAAAGATAGTTTATTATTTCTCAAATATCGGAATTAGGAAGTCCTATATATAGGATCGAAGATACAATCTTTGGCCATCAGGGGTAGTACAATAATGTAACCTTAGGTATTGTGAACAAATAAACTGACTATTTAGACTTGTTCTTTCGCACTCTATCTTCACTAAAAAGCCTCAAAATAGCTATGGCTATTCCTACATTTTTTAGTTTTGTTACAGCACAAAATTACTTCATCTATTCTAGTCCGTTTATTAATACACAATACCTAAGTGGCTGTCACAAAACAACCTATACATCTGCACTTGTTCTATTATTCTTTACATTTTGGTAAATATTTTAAATATTTTTTATCGTATAGATTCCATTTAGGATGACAATCAGTTCTAGTAAAATAAGGAGAATAATTATTTAAAACATATACTTCGTACCTATCAATTGGAGGGAACTTAAATACTATTGAATCACCTATTGATTCATATGATAGAAAATAATACTTCTCACAAACTCTATGGAAAAAATCATATTTTCTATATAATGAATCTGGACTAATTGACAATTTATTAATATAGACTTTTTGAACACCTGACCAACCTAATCCTCTGCGCCCTTTAATTTCATAAAACTCCTGATTTACAATTATTGAGATAGATTCTATTTTGCGTTCAATAAATTCAGTTTTCCATATCCTCTCTTTTTTCTCTCTTTCTTCAAGCAATTCAATTTTATTCAGTATGGCAAACACCCAAATTACTAATGTAATAAAAACTGGTATTAAGCACATATACTTTTTTTTAATAACCATATTACCTATTTAACTAATTCTAATATTCGATTGCCCATATATTTTAAATAATCTGTATCAGGTGCCACATTAAAAAATCTCAACCAAGCAATCGATTTATCCCAAATACTACGATCTTTAGTTGGTTCTTCTGGTGTAACTAATTCACACGTTGCTCCAAAATAAGGATCTAAGGAATTCATCTCATTTTCAGGTAGTGTTGTCCTAAAAGTCCCACTTATAGGTATTGCATCTCCCGACAACCCCACATCTATACCTATTGACCAAACCATCCATCTTTTATTATGCTCTTGATTATAAAAGTCAACGGGAATATTAATTTGTGAAGTTCCCCCAAACTTAATACCTGCTTGCAAATTTGCATCTACTCCAAATAAAACATTATAGTCACCATCTAAATCGCTTGGTTTAGGATTATTATATTCACCAACACCATAATTACCAGCCAAACATAATTCTAGCGAAGCAGAAACACTAAAATCGTACCCAACAGCATGTGACAATTCATTGAAAACATATGTATATGGATAACCAGAATAATCCCCATACATAAAAACTAATCTTTGAACACCAATTGAACCAGCTGCTCCAAAGATGGTATATGCACCAGTACCATTTAAAGCCATAATATAACCTATTGCTCCAAGATTTTTACCAATAAGACCTTTATAAGAAAAATCATAATGCACCCCACCAATAATAGTTGAAGGTCTAACTCGATTTAATTCAGTATATGATGAATCTGATCCATAAACTTTTAATCCTGAATCGGGAAATTTTTTATCACTAGGCATTACTGGAGTGTCAAAATTTAAAGGATCATGTACGTAATAAAAAACCTTATTTCCATAGCCCATTTCATAATAAAATGTAACAATTAAACCATATTGATAATCCTTTATTCTTGCTTTAGCTCCCATATAACCAACAACTGCACTTTCTTGATCAAGAATAATTGCTTTTACATTATTTATTCCGTTACTTTTAAACTCTAACAATTTTTCTTTAATATCTTGTACAATTATATTCATCGTATAAGTACCATATCCTTCAATTTCAACTTCTTCTAATTGGGTTTCATCTTCTACTAACGAATCACTTCTAGACTCAATCTCACTTTTATTTCTTCCTGTATTGACATAATCACAAACATCTCCAACTCCATCTCCATCTTCTTGCAATGGGTTATAGTCAAATGGACAATTGTCTATATCGTTTAAAATTCCATCTAGATCGTAATCTGAATTCTCTTTGAATATTATAGAACTTATCTCAAACAAAGGTATACATTCTTTTTTCAACATCAAATAGAATGCTTCATAATTAATATTAAAAGTACCATTACTAATACTGTTTATATGTTTATTAAATGCCACCATTCCTTTCAATTCTGCCACATTGACACTTGATATTCCATCCACTTCACTATTCATAGTGGATTCTATACTTGCTGCTATTGCTCCAACCTCCATAGCATCCAATGTATCAAATGCAGGACTTGGTGGTAATTGTAGAAATACTCTAAAACCGACTATATACTCATCCTTAAGGACTTTCACCTCCTTCAGCAAGATCAGGATTTTCAACTTCGTCTCAACTGCCGACTACTGCCAGCTGGCTGTTGCTGACTACCTCTTAAATCGGCTTCGCAATCTCTCTGAGCTTACGAATCCTACTACCTCTCCACCACAATCTTCCCAACACCAACATCAGTCCCTTGTGTCATTTTAATATAATATACCCCACTCACTAGGGATGTAACATTTATTCTATCAAATCCTTTTGACTTTTCTATGAGTCTCTGGCCTGCTTGGTTGTATATTTCTATTTTGTCAATCTTTTTACCTGTATTCTTGATTTGGATATAGTCTGTAGACGGATTTGGCGAT